>NZ_JAQOWX010000039.1:0-42579 GCF_028462495.1 Paucibacter sp. XJ19-41 | reverse complement strand
GTCGTCGTCGCGCCGCTGGCGCCCTCGGTCACGGCGACGGCGCTGGCCGGCATGCTGGGCGATGCGCAGGCGCGGCTGCTCTTTGCCGACGCGGCGGCGCCGATTTCGGCCGGTGAGATCCGCCGTATCTCGCTCGACGACGAGGCCGCTTTCGAGGCCTGGCTGGCGCCGCCCGGCGCGCGGCCGCAGCCGGTGGAGATAGGCGCCGAGGCGCCGTTCAACATCATCTATTCCTCCGGCAAGACCGGCGCGCCCAAGGGCATCGTCCAGCCCCATGGCATGCGCTGGATGCATGTGCGGCGCGGTGCGGCCTATGGCTACGGGCCCGACAGCGTGACCTTGCTGGCCACGCCGCTGTACTCGAACACGACCCTGGTGGTGTTCTTCCCGGCCCTGGCCTATGGGGGCTGCGTGCTCTTGATGGCCAAGTTCGACGCCGCCGCCTATCTGGCCCTGGCCCATGCCCACCGTGCCACGCACACGATGCTGGTGCCGGTGCAGTACCAGCGCATCATGGCCTTGCCGAGCTTTGACGACCATGACTTGAGCGCCTGCCGGATCAAGTTCTGCACCAGCGCGCCGTTCCCGGCCGCGCTGAAGGCCGAGGTGCTGGCCCGCTGGCCCGGCGGCCTGGTCGAGTTCTACGGCATGACCGAGGGCGGCGGCACCTGCATCCTCGAAGCCCATCTGCAGCCCGACAAGCTGCATACCGTGGGCCGGCCCGCCGAGGGGCACGACATCCGCCTGATCGACGATGCGGGGCTGGAACTGCCGACCGGCCAGGCCGGCGAGGTGGTCGGCCATTCGCCGGCGATGATGGCCGGCTACCACGGCCAGCCCGAGAAGACGCGCGAGGCCGAATGGTTCGCGCCCGACGGCAAGCGCTTCATCCGCACCGGCGACATCGGTCGCTTCGATGCCGAGGGCTTTCTGATCCTGCTCGACCGCAAGAAGGACATGATCATCTCGGGCGGCTTCAATATCTACCCCAGCGATCTGGAGGCCGAGCTGCGCCAGCACCCGGCCGTCGCCGAGGCGGCGGTGGTGGGCGTGGCCAGCAGCGTCTGGGGCGAGACCCCGGTGGCCTTTGTCGTGCGCCGCGCCGGTTTCGACATCCCGGCCGCAGCGCTGCGCGAATGGCTCAACGCCCGCGTCGGCAAGACCCAGCGCCTGGCCGATCTGCGCCTGATCGCCGAGCTGCCACGCAGCGCCATCGGCAAGGTGCTCAAGCGCGAGCTCAGGGATGGCTACAACCAGCAGGAGACGATATGAAGACGAACCGCCGCGAGTTTGCCCTGGGCCTGGCCGCGCTGAGCGCGCCGGCCTGGGCCCAGGCCTGGCCGGCCAGGCCGATCAAGCTCATCGTGCCTTACCCGCCCGGCGGCTTCACCGATGTGACCGCGCGCCTGGTCGCGCAGAAGCTGCAGGAGCGGCTGGGCCAGGCCGTCGTGGTCGACAACAAGCCCGGCGCCAACAGCATCATCGGCGTCGATGCGCTGGCCAAGTCGGCGCCCGATGGCTACACGATGGCCGTCGTGATCGCCGCCTATGCGGCCAACACGACGCTGTATCCGAAGCTGCCCTATGACCCGGCCAAGGACATCGCGCCGGTCTCGCTGATCGGCCTGTCGCCGCTGGTCGCGGCGGTCCCCAATGAGGCGCCCTTCAAGACGGCCGCCGAGCTGATCGCCTATGCGAAGAAGAACCCCGGCAAGATCAGCTTCGGCTCCAGCGGCAACGGCTCGGCCGCCCACCTCAGCACCGAGCTGCTGAAGGCGCTGACCGGCAGCTATATGGTGCACATCCCCTATCGCGGTGCGGCCGCCGCGCTGACCGATCTGATGGGCGGCCAGATCCAGCTCTTTCTCGACGCCGCCTCCGGCCTGATCGCCCCCGGCAAGGCCGGCAAGGTGCGGCTGATCGGCGTGGCCAGCGACAAGCGCCTGCCCGCGCTGCCCGAGCTGCCGACCTTTGTCGAGCAGGGCGTGGCCGGCTTCACCGGCAGCACCTGGGCCGGCCTGCTGGCACCGGCCGGCACGCCAGACGCGATCATCAAGAGAGTGGCCGACGAGGTCAATGCCATCGTCCGCCTGGACGAGGTGCGCCAGCGCCTGGAGGCCATGGGCACGGTGCCCATGGGCGGCAGCCCGGCCGAGTTCGGCAGCTTCATCGCCAGCGAAACGGCCAAATGGGGCCAAGTGATACGCAACGCCAAGGTGAAGGTGGACTGAGGGCGGTTTTGTTGTGGCTGTAGTGCAAGCGCAATACAATACGCAGATGAAAACCGCCGTCATTCCTCAGATTCGCGTGGAGCCCGAACTTCGTGCCGATCTCGAATCGGTGCTCCGGCAGGGCGAGACGCTGACCGACTTTGTCGAGGCGACCGTGCGCAATGCGATTGCCTTCCGGCGCGTGCAAACGGCCTTCCATGAGCGGGCGCAGGCTGCCTCCGAGGAGTACCACCGCACCGGTGTTTCCGTGCCTGTCGAGACGGTGCTGGGTCGACTGCAGACCAAGCTCGATGCCAAGCGCAAGAAACTCGGGCCATGAGTTTCAGCGTCGAGTTGGCCCCTGCTGCCGAGGCCGACTTGGAACGCCTGTTTGATTTCTTGCTCGAACGGGCCGAGACCGGCGAGGCCCTTGACGAGGCCCAGCAGGCCATCGCCGCGATCAGAGCCGCCGCGCAGCACCGACTGGCCATCACCCCCTTCAGCTTCCGCAAGGCGGCTCGCAACCCCGCTCAGCGGGAGCTGATCATCCCCTTCGGGAACACCGGCTATGTGGCGCTGTACGAGATCGTCAGCACGACCAAGGTTGTCGTGCTGGCCGTGCGCCACCAGCGTGAAGAGGACTATCACTGATGAAGCCATTGCCCCCCATCCCCAGCCTGCAGGCTCAGGTCTCGCCCGAGGAGTGGCAGCAGCGCGTCGATCTGGCGGCGGCCTACCGCCTGGTGGCGATGTTCGGCTGGGACGATCTGGTGTTCACCCATGTCTCGGCGCGGGTGCCGGGCGAGGGCGATCAGTTCCTGATCAATCCCTATGGCCTGTTCTTCGAGGAGATCACGGCCTCCAGCCTGGTCAAGGTGGACCACCACGGCCGGCCGCTACAGGACACGCCGTTCGCGATCAACCCGGCCGGCTTCATGATCCACAGCACCGTGCACGAGGCGCGGCCAGAGATGAGCTGCGTGATGCACACGCACACCCCGCATGGCATCGCGGTCTCGGCCCAGGCCGAGGGCCTGCTGCCCTTGTCTCAGCAGTCGGGCTTTGTGCTGGGCAGCCTGGCCTACCACGACTACGAGGGCGTCGCGCTGCGCGATGCCGAGCGGCCGCGCCTGGCTGCCGATCTGGGCACGGCGCGCTTCATGATTCTGCGCAACCATGGCTTGCTGACCTGCGGCCGCAGCGTGGCCGAGGCCTTCCAGCAGATGTACACGCTGGAGGCGGCCTGCCGCATCCAGCTGCTGGCGCAGGCCGGTGGTAGCGCGCTGACCCGGGTGCCGCAGGCCATCATTGACACCATGCCCGAGCAGGCGCGCGAGGTCAGCAAGGGCCTGGGCGCGAATCTGGTCTGGCCGGGTCTCTTGCGCCGGCTCGATCGCCGCCTGCCGGGCTACGACAGCTGATGGCCATCCTGGTTCTCAGCGCGCCGCTGCCCTCGGCGCCCTTCGTCGCGGCGCTGCGCGCGGCCGCCCCCGAGGTGCAGGTCTGGACCGAGGCCGATGCGCCGCCGCCCGAGGCGGTCGAAGCCATCCTGGCCTGGCGGCTCAAGCCCGGCCAGCTCGGCGCTTACCCGAACCTGCGTCTGCTGTGCTCGACCGGCGCCGGCGTCGAGAAGCTGCTGGCCGTGCCGGACCTGCCGCCGGGGCTGCCGGTGAGCCGCGTGGTCGACCCGCTGCAGGCGCGCACCATGGCCCAGTATGTGATCGCCTGCGCACTGCATTTCAGCCGCGATCTGCCGCTGTATGCGGCCCAGCAGGCGCGTGCCGAATGGCGCCGTCACCCGGTGCGTCCGCCCGAGCGCTGCCGGGTCGGCATCCTGGGCCAGGGGGCGGTGGCTCAGGCGGTAGCGGCCGCTTTTGCGCCGCTGGGCTACCCGGTGACCTTGTGGGGCCGCCAAGCCAAGCAGTTCGCCGGCCTGCAAAGCCTGGCCGGCGCTGCGGCGTTGCCGCAGCTGCTGGCCCAGAGCGATCTGCTGGTCTGCACCCTGCCGCTGACCGAGGCGACCCAGGGCCTGCTGAACCGCGAGCGCCTGACCCAGCTGCCGCGTGGCGCGCTGCTGATCAATGTCGGCCGCGGCGGCCATCTGGTCGAGGCCGATCTGCTGGCCCTGCTGGACGAGGGGCATCTGGCCGGTGCCGCGCTCGATGTGTTCGAGCGCGAGCCGCTGCCGGCCGAGTCCCGGCTCTGGTGCCACCCCCAGGTGCTGGCCACACCGCATATCGCCGGCGAGGCGCGCGAGGCCGTGGTGGCCGAGCAGTGTCTCGAGGCGCTGCGCGCGGTGCGCGCCGGGCGGCGGCCCGAGTGGGCGGTGGACCGGACGGCGGGCTACTGACGCCACACCTATCGGTCAATCCCCTAGCTCCAATGGGAGTGGTTGGGTGGGGTTGCCGGCTTTAGTCTCGGGCCAAGACGGCTTGTCGAGCTGTCTTGGAGCCAGCACTTTCATGCGCGACCCGCAGAGCACCGTTGAGATCCTGTACTGGCTGGCGCTGCCGGCCTTGCTGCTGCTGGTCGCGCTGGGCCTGCGCCGCTGCGCGGCACGGCGGCAGTCGCGCCAATCCCGGCATCGCGCGCGCGACCAGGCGCAACGTGCCGCCCACGACTGCCTGGTGCAGGGCGTGCAGGGCCTGCTATTGCAACTGCAGTCGATTGCCGAGGGCATACCGCGGCAGGATCCTGCCCGGCAGGCGCTGGAGCGGCTGCTGGACCGAGCCGATGCCATGCTTCTCGCGGACCATGCGGCTTCGGATGCGGCCCGCGAGATCGGCGCCCCGGAACGGCCCGGGAGATAGGCCCTCTCAGCAGGCGGCCGACACAGGCTGTCGCATCGGCGCGGCGTGGTGACGATGCTCGTCGCCGATCAGCCCGCGCTGCAACGCGGTGGCGACCGCCTGGGTGCGGCTGCTGGCATCGAGCTTCTCAAGCACCGCCTTGACATGGGTCTTCACGGTGCCCAGCGCGATGCGCAGCCGTGTGGAAATGGTCTTGTTGTCCATACCTTCACCCAGCAGCTTCAGAACGTCCATTTCGCGCGGGGTCAGCGACTCCTGCACCAGGCTCTCGGCCATGCTGGCGCTCGCCGCCTCGCACAGGAAACGCTGACCCTGGCGCACGCTGTGGACCGCCCGGCGCAACTCCTGCAGGCTGCAGTCGGCACCGACGACGCCTTGCACCCCATGTTCGAGCGCCTGCCTGACCTGCCAGCATCGGGTTGACTCGGCGACGATCAGGCAGCGCGGCACTCGCAGGCGCAACCATGGCATGGAGCGGTGGTATTGCATCAAGCTCAGGCCCGAGGGGTAGTCAGAGATCACGACGGCCGGCGCCTGCGGCCCCAGCAGGCGATCGTGGTCGAATTCAGACATCAGCGTGACCTGGCACTCTGCATCCAGAGAGGCCGCCAGCCCGGCCGCAATCAGGGGGGTGGCATGGACCACCGTGACATCGAGTTTTGTTGTGACGAACATGAGCACCTCCGCGTTCGGCGATATCGCCTGTATGGCGTGATCATCGACAAGAGCCGCTGTGCGAACCACCCCCGCCGGGGGACATTGCGACTACCCGAAAGAGTAGTTGTGCATGCCCGGCTGGCAGCCGATGCTACTCATCTGCTTGCGCAACAGCGGTTAAAGTGATGCTCGACCAGCGCAGCCACACCGGGAGATGAAGCGAAAGTGCAGCAAACAGATCAGCCCATCCGGGTCTTGACGGTTGACGATCACCCGCTGTTGCGTGAGGGCATCGCTGCGGTCGTGAAGCGCCAGACCGATATGCAGATCGTCGGCGAGGCCTGCAACGGGCTGGAGGCGCTGACGCAGTTCCGGCAACTGCTGCCGGATATCACCTTGATGGACCTGCAGATGCCTGAGATGGACGGCGTGCAGGCCATTGCGGCGATCCGGGCCGAGTTCCCGCAGGCCCGCATCCTGGTGCTGACCACCTACAAGGGCGACGCCCAATCCTGGCGCGCGCTGAGGGCCGGCGCGCAGGGCTATCTGCTGAAAAGCTCCTTGCGAACCGATCTGCTGGAGGCGATCCGCGTGGTGCATGCGGGCGGGCGCTGGATCCCGGCCGAAATAGCCGTCGAGCTGGCCAGCCACGCCGGCGAGGAATCGCTCACGGATCGGGAAATCGATGTGCTGCAGCGCATTGCCCTGGGCAACTCCAACCGGGAGGTGGGGGCGATGCTGTCGGTGTCCGAGGAGACGATCAAGGCACGCATGAAAAGCATCCTGGCCAAGCTCAGTGCCAAGGACCGCACCCATGCGGTCTCGATCGCACTCAAGCGCGGGCTGATCCGGCCCTGAACCGCGACAGCCCGATCCGTTGTTGCAGCCTCGCCTCATAGGCCGCCGCCGCCCGGATCTTCAGTACCAGCTCCGTGCCCCTCCCGGCCGCGCTGCGCAACTCCAAGCTCGCGCCGATCTGATCGGCACGTTCGCGCATGCCGATCAGGCCCCAGTGCCCGGGTCGGCGGCCGGCCGCCATCGTGGCGGCATCGATGCCGATGCCGTCGTCGCGTATCCGCAGCGTCAAGGCCGCCCGTCCGTAGTCGACACCGATCTCGATCAGGCTGGCCCGGGCATGGCGTTGGGCATTGGCCAGTGCCTGCTGGCCAATGCGGTAGAACTCGGCCCAGATCGCAGCATTGATTGATCGCGGTGTCCCGTCAGTGCGGCTGACGATGCGCGGCGACGCCGGCCCTGTGCCAAGCTCGGCAGCTGCGGCGGCCAGTGCCTGCGACAGCTCCAGATCCTGCTGATGGCTGCGCAGATCGAGCACGCGCTCGCGTCCCTCGATCAGCACCTGCTCGGCCCGATTCAAGGCGCCCTCGATCACGGCCCGCGCTGACTGCGCCGGCGCCAGTTCGTCGAGCGCCGCCTGGAAATGCAGCGACAGACTGGCCGTGCTTTGCAGCAGGGTGTCGTGCAACTCGCGGGCGATGCGCTCGCGCTCGGCCAAGCGGGTCTCGATGCGCTCCTGGATGCGCGCGCACTCGCGCTGCAAGTGCCAGCGGTACACAAGCCAGCCCAGGCCCGTCAGGGCCAGCAGGCCGAGCAGCAGGAAGCCGCGTGTCTGATGAAAGGCTGGGGGCACGATCAAGGCAGCCGTGCTGCCGGGCTCGCTCCAGACGCCCTCGCGGTCAGAGGCCTGCACGCTGAAACGGTAGGTGCCCGGCCCCAGATTTGTGTAAACCGCCTCGCGGCGCGTGCCGACCGCTTGCCAGTCGCCGTCGACGCCGTCCAGGCGGTAGCGAAAGCGCGTGCGCTCGGCCCTCGCCAAGCCCAGCGCCGTGTACTCGATGCGCAGTTGCCGAGTGCCGACCGGCAGTTCAACCGAGGCCACTGGCAGGTACTGGCGGCCGCCGCTGTGCAATGCCTTGATCAGCACCGGTGGTGCCGGTCTGGGCGCGCTCAAGCGGGCTGGATCGAGCCGATAGATCGCATCATTGCGGGTCAGCCAGAGCTGGCCGTCGCTGGCCTCGATCAATGAGGGCGTCGGACGCAGCTGCGACACATTGCCCAGCAAGCCGTCGAGCCAGTCCAGTCGCTCGAAACGCGCGGCATGGGCAGGGTCAAGCCTCACGCGCCGCAGCTCGTCGGCCGGCAGCCGTATCAGCCCGGAGGCCTCGTTGACCCATAAATCACCCGCAACGCTTTCGAAGATGCCGGTGACCGCGCTCATGACCGTGTCGCCGTCCAGCACAACAGGGTGGAACCGACCGTCTTTCAGCTGGCTCAGACCGAACTCGCCGCCTGCCCACAGGCCTTTGTCGCGGGCATGCAGCGCGGTGATACGGCCCAGGTTCAGTCCCTGGGCCTCGCCGAACAGTTGGCGCTGCGTTCCCTTGATGCGGGCGATGCGGTTGTCGACGTAGCCGACCCAGAGCGCATCGGCCTCGCCATGCAGGCTCATCGCGTTGCTGCTGGGCAGTTCGGCTGAAGCGGCGTGCCAAGTCCGGCCATCCCAGCCGAACAGGCCGGCGCCGAGAAAAGACACCCACAGCGCTCCGTCATGGCCCCGAGCCATCGCCTGGACCGGCCTGGAGGGATTGACCTGGGCCGGCGCCTTGACGCGCTGGAAGCGCCCCTCCGAGTGGCGCCACAGATCGGGCGTCCCACCGAACCAGATCGTGCCGTCTCGATCACGGTACGCGCTGCCGAACACCATGTCGTCAGGTCCGAAATCACCGGGCACGGGCAGGGCGCGGCCGTCCGGCATCAGCCGGGTCGGTCGCCGCTGCAGGCCAGCCGCCCAGACCTCGCCATCGGTGCCCGCGACCAGGCTGCCCAGAGCGGGCCCGTCGGCGTAAGGGGCTAGCACCAATGGCGTGTCACGGAAGCGGTCCAGCCCGCCGGTCGTGCCAAACCAGAGATTGCCCTCGCGGTCTTCCAGCGCCGACATCACGCGATCACCGCTCAAGCCGTGCTGCTTGCGATAGTGCTCGATCAAGCGGCGGCCGTCGTGCTGCTCCGGCACGGGGATGCGGCGCAGGCCACTACCGTAGGTGTTGATCCAGAGGCTGCCGCCGCGCTCGAACAACAAGCCGCCGCGAGGCGCCTCGACCGGCCATTCCGTACTCGCGCCTGCAGCGATGCCTTTACGCACCGTGCCCGCCTTGTCGCGGCTCCATAGGTGCCCTTGCGGATCAAGCGTGATGTTGTCGATCTCACCGGTATGCGCGACACGCTGAAACCGCCGTGCTCCTCGGGGCAGGACAAAAAGACCTTCTTTGTTGCTCAGCCAGAGTTGAGCTTTCGTGTCGAGTAGCAAGTTGGAGGCATAGCTGAAGTCGTAGCCCCAGTCCGCGCCGATCTTGTGCCAGCGGCCCCCATGCATACGGTAGGCACCGTTGCTGCTGCTGGCCCAGACGGCACCGTCCGGCAGGATCTCGAACGCGTAGATTGTCCCCGGGGCCAGGCCCGAGCTCTGGTCGTACAGCAGCAGCGTGCCGTCAGTCTTCAGCAACCCGGCGCCGCCTTGGCGAAAGCCTATCCACAGTCCGCCGTCTGGCAGTGCTCGCAGCGCCGAGACATTGCTGGAGCGTCGTGTGCCTGCCGGGAACAGTTCATAGCGCTCGAAGCGCAGGCCGTCGAACCGAAACAGGCCGCCGGTCGTGCCCAGCCACAGATAGCCATCTCGAGTCTGTTGCAGCGCGACGATGTCGGTCGGAGCGCCCTCGCGTGCGGTCCAGCTGGTGTGGTGCAGTGCCGTGATCGCCCGCTCGTGGTCCAGCGCCAGGGTGGGCTCGGCGCGCAGCGACAAGAGCAACAAGATCGCGATCAGCAGCTGCGGCCCGCGTGGCCGCCGCAGTCGGGCGAGGGTACCCAGGGCGGGTGACAGAAACATGAGAAGGAGGCAATCCAGGCGTAGCGCCTGAGCAGAAGGTTGCCGGCGCCTCGGGTCGCGGATTATCACCATTTTGTTGGGTCTGCCCCCAATGAGCTAAGGTCGTGCACACCTTCCTGTGGTGGTCGCTGCATGGCGCTCCTTCTAAGCTTGTCGACATGTTTTGAGCCATGAGCGCAAGACTGTTTTGCTCAACAAGGAACACGAGCCATGCCTCATCAAAAACCCGCCGATCCTCTCGATCCGACGCGGCGCCATGCCTTGCTTGCGGGTGTCGGCGTTGCCGCCGCCTTCGCTTTGCCGGCAGCGGCCGCAGCCACTCAATCCAAATCCCCCTCTCACATCACAGGAGCTAGCACGATGAGCAACATCATCACAACCCAAGACGGCACGCAACTCTATTACAAGGACTGGGGCCCGCGCGACGGCAAGCCTGTGGTCTTCAGCCACGGCTGGCCGCTGAATTCGGACAGCTGGGAAGCACAGATGCTGTTCCTGGCCGAGCACGGCTACCGCGTGATCGCCCATGACCGCCGCGGCCATGGACGGTCCAGCCAGCCCTGGGGCGGCCATGAAATGAATACCTATGCNCGCGTGATCGCCCATGACCGCCGCGGCCATGGACGGTCCAGCCAGCCCTGGGGCGGCCATGAAATGAATACCTATGCGGACGATCTGGCGGCGGTGCTGGACAAGCTGGACATCAAGGGCGCGGCGCTGTTCGGCTTCTCGACCGGCGGCGGCGAGGTGGCCCGCTATATCGGCCGCCATGGCACAAAGCGCGTCGCCAAGGCCGGTCTGATCTCGGCCGTGCCGCCGCAGATGCTGAAGACGGCCACCAATCCCGGCGGTTTGCCGATGGAGGTGTTCGACGGTATCCGCGCCGGCGAGCGCGCCAACCGTGCCCAGCTCTACAAGGACATCGCCTCCGGCCCCTTCTTCGGTTTCAACCGCCCGGGCGCCAAGCTCTCGCAAGGCCTGGTCGACACTTTCTGGATGCAAGGAATGATGGCCAGCCACAAGGCCACCTTCGATTGCATCAAGGCCTTCTCGGAGACCGACTTCACGGAAGACCTGAAGAAGTTCGACATCCCGACGCTGGTGCTGCATGGTGACGATGACCAGATCGTGCCCATCGCTGCGGCGGCCCTGGCTGCGGCCAAGCTGATCAAGAACGCCAAGCTGGTTGTCTATCCCGGCGCGCCCCATGGCCTGACCGACACGCACAAGGACAAGCTCAACGCCGATCTGCTGGCCTTTCTGAAGAGCTGATCCACCAGCCCCCGTATCTTCTTTATCGTCTGAAAGGACCCTGACATGCCCATCACCGCAACCCCTACGCCCGGCGCCAAGCTGCTGAACCCCACCGACCACGCGCTGATCCTGATCGACTTCCAGTCGCAGATGGCCTTCGCGACCAAGTCCATCGACGCGATCGCGCTGCGCAACAACGCCGCCCTGATCTCACACGCCGCCGCCGGCTTCAAGGTGCCCACCATCCTGACCACGGTGGCCGAGAAGAGCTTCTCGGGCCCGATGTTCGACGAGATCACCGCCGCCTTCCCGGGCCAGGCCCTGCTGGACCGCACCTCGATGAACACCTGGGAGGACGCCGCCGTCATCAAGCAGGTCAATGTGATCGGCAAGAGCCGCCTGGTGTTTGCCGGCCTGTGGACCTCGGTCTGCATCGTCGGGCCCACGCTGTCGGCGCTGGACCAGGGCTACGAGGTCTATGTGATCACCGATGCCTGCGGTGACGTCTCGGACGAGGCGCACGAGCGCGCGGTCGAGCGCATGGTGCAGGCCGGCGTGCGCCCGATGACCGCACTGCAATACATGCTGGAGTTGCAGCGCGACTGGGCCCGCAGCGAGACCTATGAGCTGACGACCGGCATCGCCAAGAAGTTCGGCGGTGCCTATGGCCTGGGCATCATCTATGCCAAGTCCATGTTCGGCGCGCACGAAGGCTGATCTGAAGGACATGCCCATGAAGCCTTACCTCTTGTCCCTGGCCATCGGCCTGCTGGTCGGCGTGATCTACGCGCTGTTCAATGTGCGCTCGCCGGCGCCGCCGGTGATCGCGCTGGTGGGGCTTCTGGGCATTCTGGTCGGCGAGCAGCTGCCGCCGCTGGTGAAGAAGTTGATGCAGACCGAGGCCGCGCCGGTCTCCTGGCTGCATCATCAGGTCAAGCCGCATATGTTCGGCGAGCTGCCCAAGTGCGCCGAGAAGTCCGCCGTCCAGGAGTCCAGGCATGTCTGAAACCGCCGATCTGATCCTGCATCGCGGCCAGTTCACGACGCTGAACCGGGCCCAGCCCGCGGCCTCGGCGGTGGCCATCAAGGACGGCCGCTTCCTGCGGGTCGGCGATGAGCAGGCCGTGATGGCCCTGGCCGGGCCGACAACCAAGCTCATCGACCTGGGTGGCCGCCGTGTGCTGCCTGGCCTGATCGACAACCATATCCACATCATCCGCGGCGGCCTGAACTTCAATCTGGAGCTGCGCTGGGACGGCGTGAAGAGCCTGGCCGACGCGATGGCCATGCTCAAGCGCCAGGTCGACATCACGCCGGCGCCGCAATGGGTGCGCGTGGTGGGCGGCTTCACCGAGCACCAGTTCGCCGAGAAGCGCCTGCCGACCCTGGAGGAGCTGAACGCGGTGGCACCCGACACCCCGGTCTTCATCCTGCACCTCTACGACCGCGCGCTGCTCAACGGCGCCGCGCTGCGCGCCGTCGGCTACACCCGCGACACGCCCGAGCCACCCGGCGGGCAGATCCTGCGCGACAGCGCCGGCAACCCGACCGGCCTGCTGCTGGCCAAGCCGAATGCGTCCATCCTCTACGCCACGCTGGCCAAGGGGCCGAAGCTGCCCGTCGAATACCAGCTGAACTCGACCCGCCACTTCATGCGCGAGCTCAACCGCCTGGGCGTGACCGGCGTGATCGATGCCGGCGGCGGCTTCCAGAACTATCCCGACGACTACCAGGTGATCCAGCAGTTGGCCGATGCCGGCCAGCTCACCATCCGCCTGGCCTACAACCTGTTCACGCAAAAGCCCAAGCAGGAAAAAGCCGACTTCCTGAACTGGACCGCCAGCTCCAGCTACAAGCAGGGCGACGACTACTTCCGCCACAACGGCGCCGGCGAGATGCTGGTGTTCTCGGCCGCCGACTTCGAGGACTTCCGTCAGCCGCGTCCGGAGATGGGGCCGGAGATGGAGGGCGATCTCGACGGGGTGGTGCGCATCCTGGCGCAGAACCGCTGGCCCTGGCGCATGCATGCGACCTATGACGAGACCATCAGCCGCGCGCTCGATGTGTTCGAGCGGGTCAATCAGGACGTGCCGCTGGCCGGGCTGAACTGGTTCTTCGACCATGCCGAGACGATCTCCGAACGCTCGATGGACCGCATCGCGGCGCTGGGCGGCGGCGTCGCGGTGCAGCACCGCATGGCCTACCAGGGCGAGTACTTCGTCGAGCGCTATGGCTCCGGCGCGGCCGAGGCCACGCCGCCGGTGGCCAAGATGCTGAGCAAGGGCATGAAGGTCTCGGCCGGCACCGACGCGACCCGCGTCGCTTCCTACAACCCCTGGGTCTCACTGGCCTGGCTGATCACCGGCAAGACCGTCGGCGGCCTGCAGCTGACGCCGCAGCGCAACTGCCTGGATCGCGAACAGGCGCTGCGGATGTGGACCGAGAACGTCTGCTGGTTCTCCGACGAGGAGGGCAAGAAGGGCCGCATCGAGGAGGGCATGCTGGCCGACCTGCTGGTACCGGACCGCGACTTCTTCGCCTGCGCCGAGAGCGAGATCATCGACACCACCGCGCTGCTGACCGTGGTCGGCGGCAAGGTGGTCTATGGCGCCGGCCCCTTCGCCTCGGATGACGAGGCCACGCTGCCGCCGGCCATGCCGGACTGGTCGCCGGTGCGCAGCTTCAAGGGCTATGGCGCCTGGGGCGAGCAGGAGGGCAAGCCACTGCAAGCGGTCATGCAAGAGCAGGCCTGTGCCTGCGCCACCGCCTGCCAGGTGCACGGCCACCAGCATGCCAAGTCCTGGGCCAGCAATGCGCCGGTGTCCGATTTCAAGAGTTTCTGGGGTGCGCTGGGTTGCGCCTGCTGGGCGGTGTGAACATGGCAATCAGGATGAATGCGGGCCTGCGCTGGCTGTGCCTGCTGCTGCTGTGCGCTGCCTATCTGCAGGGCGGTCTGGTCAAGCTCTTCGACTTCCCCGGTGCCGTCGGCGAGATGAGGCACTTCGGCCTGCAGCCGGCGCCCTTGTTTGCGGTGGCGGTGATCGTGCTGGAGCTGGGCGCCGCCGCGCTGATCCTGACGGGCCGGCTGCGCTGGCTCGGCGCTCTGGCGCTGGCGGTCTTCACCGCGGCAGCTACCTTCATGGCCAACCGCTACTGGGAATCCTCGGGCCATGAGCGCTTCATGCTGATGAATGCCTTCTTCGAGCACTGGGGCCTGGTCGGCGGCTTGCTGCTGGTGGCCTGGCACGACTGGCAGGACCGCCATGGCTGAAGCGAGCAAGGCCTCCTCCTCGCCATCGTCCTCGGGCAGCTTCGCGCCGCTGCGCCAGCCGGTGTTCGCGGTGCTGTGGGCGGCCACGGTGCTGGGCAATATCGGCAGCTTCATGCGCGATGTCGCCAGCGCCTGGCTGATCACCGATCTGTCGGCCAGCCCGACCGCCGTCGCGCTGATACAGACCGCCGCGACCTTGCCGGTCTTTCTGCTGGCGATACCTGCCGGCGTGCTCTCCGACATCCTCGACCGCCGCCGCTTCCTGATCGGCGTGCAAGTGCTGCTGGGCGCCGTCAGCGCGACCTTGCTGACCCTGTCCTGGCTGGGCCTGCAGTCGGTCGGCTCGCTGATCGCCTTGACCTTTGTCGGCGGCATCGGCGCGGCGCTGATGGGGCCGACCTGGCAGTCCATCGTCCCCGAGCTGGTGCCGCGTTCAGACCTGAGGAATGCGGTGGCGCTGAACTCGCTGGGCGTCAATATCGCGCGCGCGCCCGGCCCGGCCGCCGGCGGCCTGATCCTGGCCAGCTTCGGCGCCGCGCTGACCTATGGCGTCGATGTGCTGAGCTATGTCTTCGTGATCGCCGCGCTGCTGTGGTGGCGCCGTCCGGCACCGAGCGAGAGCGCGCTGTCAGAAGATTTTCTTGGTGCCTTCCGCGCCGGCCTGCGCTACACCCGCGCCAGCCCCGAGCTGCACACCGTGCTGCTGCGCGCGGCGGTGTTCTTCCTGTTCGCCAGCGCCGTCTGGGCCCTGCTGCCGCTGGTGGCGCGGCAGATGCTGGGCGGCACGGCCGGCTTCTACGGCCTGATGCTGGGCGCGGTCGGCGCCGGCGCCATTCTCGGCGCGGTGCTGATGCCGCGGCTGCGTCAGCGTCTCGATGTCGACGGCCTGGTACTGCTGGCCTCGCTGCTGGCGGCCGCCGTGATGGCGGCCCTGGTGGCCGCGCCGCCGCGCTGGGCCGCCGTTGTGCTGATGCTGCTGCTCGGCCTGGGCTGGATCATCGCGCTGACCACGCTGAACGGTGTGGCCCAGGCCATCCTGCCGAACTGGGTGCGCGGCCGCGGCCTGGCGGTCTATCTGACCGTGTTCAACGGCGCGATGGCGGCCGGCAGCCTGGGCTGGGGCCTGATCGCGCAACAGATCGGCGTGCCGGCCACCTTGGCCGCCGGCGCTGCAGGTCTGACGGTGGTCGCGCTGATCTTTCACCGCGTCAAGCTGCCCGCCGGCGAGGCCGATCTGCAGCCCGCCAATCATTGGCCCGAGCCGCTGCTGGCCGAGCCGGTTGCTGATGATCGCGGGCCGGTAATGATTCAGATCGAGTACCGCGTTCGCCGCGAAGACCGCGAGGCCTTCCTGCTCGCGCTCAAGCGCCTGGCCATCGAGCGCCGACGCGACGGTGCCTATGCCTGGGGCATCACCGAGCACACGGCCGAGCCGGAGCGGCTGATGGAGTGGTTTCTGGTCGAGTCCTGGGCCGAGCATCTGCGCCAGCACCAGCGCGTCTCGCAGGCCGATGCCGATCTGCAGGGCGAGGCGCTGAAGTTCCATATCGGCCCGGAGCGGCCAGCCGTGCATCACTTCCTGGCGCTGTGAGCCGGACGGCGGATCCCGCATCGAATGGAGGACGGGTTTGCGTCGCGCTCCCCGACGAGGCAGGATTCCGGCATCGCCGCCACAGGAGCCGACCATGCCGGAATCCGACAAGCCCGCCACGCCCAGCCTGGATGAGCGGCTCAAGTCCCTGGGTCTGGTGCTGGGCCTGATCTCGACCGGCCTGGGCGTCTTCGTCGCGATAAAGACGAATTTCATCGCGACGGTGACCAGCGAGATCGACACCCAGGTCAAGGAGGCCAGGAACCGCTCGACCCTGCTGGAGGCGGAGCTGCGCCAGCTGGAGTTGAAGAACAAGGCTTTCGAGAACTCGGTGCGGCTGGTGGCCGAGTGGCAGGTGCTGACCGCCAACGACTTTGCCCGTGGCATGGACGAGGGCCTGCTGAACCTGGTCTGGCTGGACGATCAGCAGGAGCAGCAGATGCGCGACGCCGCCAAGGCCTGGAAGGCCCACTATCACCTGATGAGCCGGGCGGCCGATCAGAGTCTGCTGCTGCGCCAGGTCGTCTGCCTGCGCCTGATGAATGTCGGCAACACCCCGGCCACCGAGCTGCGCTTGCTGGCCCATCAGCGCGATTTCGATGCGCAGCGCGGCGGCCAGGGCGGGCTCTACAGCGCGATGACGGCCAGCTTCCAGGGTGAGCCCAAACCCCATGGCCTGGGTCAGCTGATGGAGCCGGCCCAGCAGTCGCAGCGCCTGAGCAACGAGATCCTGATCCCCGTGGCCCATGTGGTGGGAAGCCAGCGCTATGTCGGTCGGCTGATCCTGCCGGTGCGCCTGCTCTGGAAGGATCCGCGTCAGCAGCGCGAAGGCCAGATGGAGATACGGATCGATGATCCGCGGCTGGCCAACAAGCTCAGGAGTGGGGACCTGGGCCAGACCTCGAAATGAGGGCGCCGCCGCTGTTCAACCGGCGTTGATACGCAGCCAGGTCGTCTTCAGCTCTGTGTACTTGTCAAAGGCGTGCAGCGACTTGTCGCGGCCATTGCCGCTTTGCTTGTAGCCGCCGAAGGGCACGGTGATGTCGTCTTCGTCGTACTGGTTGACATGCACGGTGCCGGCCTTCAGCGCGCGGGCGACGCGGTGGGCGCGGTCGATGTGCGAGCTCCAGACGCTGGCCTGCAGGCCGTAGGCGCTGGCATTGGCCTGGGCCACGGCATCGGCCTCGTCCTTGAAGCGCAGCACGCTCATCACCGGGCCGAAGATCTCCTCGCGGGCGATCTTCATCTCATTGGTGGCGCCGTCGAACACGGTGGGTTCGACGTAGAAGCCGCCGCTGTCGCTGCGCGCCTGGCGGCCGCCGACGATGGCGCGGGCCCCTTCCGATGTGCCGGACTCGATATAGCCCAGCACCGTCTTCAGCTGTGTTTCGTCGACGATGGCGCCCATCACGGTGCCGGCGTCCAGCGGGTCGCCGGGCTGGTATCTGGGCGCTTGAGCCGCGACCAGCTCGACGAACTGATCGGCGATGCTCTCGTGCACCAGCACGCGCGAGGGCGCATTGCAGCTTTCTCCCTGATTGAAGAACATCGCGCCGGCCACGGTCTTGGCGGCACGGGTGATGTCGTCGAAATCGGGAAAGACGATGAAGGCCGACTTGCCGCCCAGCTCGTTGTAGACCCGCTTCAGGTTCGAGCGGCCGGCGTACTCCAGCATCTTGCGGCCGACCCGGGTCGAGCCGGTAAAGCCCACCGCGTCGACCTCCATATGCAGGGCCAGCGCCTCGCCGGCCTCATGGCCGTAGCCGGGCACGACGTTGAGCACCCCCTCGGGCAGGCCGGCGGCCAGCGCGAGCTCGGCCAGGCGCAGCGCGGTCAGCGGCGACTTTTCGCTGGGCTTGAGCACCACCGAATTGCCGGCCGCCAAGGCCGGCCCCAGCTTCCAGGCCGCCATGATCATCGGGTAGTTCCAGGGCACGATGGCGCCGATCACGCCCATGGCCTCGCGCTGTATCAGCGCCAGCGCATTCGGCCCGGTCGGCGCGATCTCGTCATAGACCTTGTCGATGGCCTCGGCATACCAGGCGATGCAGCGCGCGGCGGCCGGCACATCGACCGTCAGGGCGTACTGGATCGGCTTGCCCATGTCCAGCGTCTCCAGCAGGGCCAGCTCGTCGCGGGCCGCCAGGATCGCATCGGCGAAGCGCAAGAGCACCTTTTTGCGCGCGGCCGGCGGCCGGGCGGACCAGCGGCCATCATCGAAGGCGGCGCGGGCGCTGGCGACGGCGGCGGCTATATCGGCCGCCTGGCCGCGCGCGATGGCGCCCAGCAACCGGCCGTCGATCGGCGAATGCTTGGCGAAGGTCTCGCCGCTGGCGCTGGCGACGCGCTGGCCGGCGATGAAGGCGCGGCCGTCGGCCTGCAGGCTGGCGGCACGGGCGTGCCAGTCGATGCGGGAAGTCTGAGTCATGGTGTTGGGCCTGGGGCTGTGCGACAGCCGACATCATGGCCTATTCGTCGGCCGCTGTTTGCTGCATGCGGGACAGATGTTCGATCACGCGCTGGGCATAGGCCGCGCCGTCGGCGCCCAGCTGCTCCAGCGGCAGGGCCGGCGCGAACAGCCGGGCGGCCAGCGCGGCGGCCGTGCTGCCGGCAATCTCGACAGGCTCGGCCGAGTCCGGCAGGCCCTGGGCCCGCAGCCAGGGGCGCCGCAGGTCACGGGCCAGCGACTGGGCGGCCGCCGGTTCGCTGGCCTGCAGGACCAGCAGGCGTTCGGCCACGGCCTCGGCCAGCTCGGGGTAGAAGCTCACCGTGTAGGCATCGGGCGGCTCAGGGCTGACCTGGAACAGATAGGCCGCCTGCAAGGCCTGTGCATAGTGCTGGCGCGCCGCATCGAGCTCGCCGCCCTGCAGCTCGACATCGCCCAGCGCGCGCTGAAGCAGGGCCACGACCTCGGGATCCTGCTCGCGCTCGGCCAGGCGCAGCGCCTGCTCGCACAAGGGCCGGGCCAGTGCCGGCTGGCCGCGCTGGATCTGCATATCGGCCAGGTGGTAGAGGACCCAGGCCTGGGTCCACTCGTCGCCGATCTCGACAAACAGGGCCAGTGCGTCGCGGTAGCGGGTCTCGGCGGCCACGAAATCCTGTCGGCCAAAGCGCGCCGCCTCGGCCAGGAAGACGCTGGTGAGACCTCGCACGACGCAGGCATCGGGCTTGTCGCCGTCGGGCGGTGCGGCGTCGAGCTGGGCGCGCCGGCGGATCTCGCCCAGCGTGGCCTCGACGTCCGGCCAGAAGCCCTGGCTGCGCTCGACCGTCTCCTTGGGATAGGCCAGCTTGAAGCGGCGCAACAGGTCCAGCCCCTCGAGCAGCTGGTTGATGCGCTCGCCGCTCTGCGCCTGCAGCAGCGCGCCGCTGCCGGCCTCGGGCGCGGACAGGCTCAGGCGGTGGGCCCATTCATTGAGCAACTGGTCGCAGAAGTCGAAGCCCTCGTCGGTGAAGCAGCTCCACCACCAGAACGCGGTCAGCCAGACACGCAGAAAGGCCATCGTCGCGTCGCGGCTGTAGCCGGCCTGGGCGAAGTGGTAAAGCCAGTTGTCCTGCGATTCGCGCCAGTCGGGGTTCTCGTAGCGGTACAGGCCCAGGTAGTGGCTGCGTTTCTGGTACTGCTCCTCGATGGCTTTCAGCTGGGCCAGGTAGTAGTAGGCGGCGCGGGTGTTCAGCAGCTGCAGCCGCTCCGTCGGCAGCTTGCTGCGCAGGTATTCGGCGATCACCCGGTGCATCGTGTAGCGCGGCTCGCCGCCGGGCCGGGCCGCCGCGCGCCGCTCCAGCATGCCGGCCTGGACCAACTGGCGCAGCAGCACCGGCCTGACCTCGGCGACGCTCAGCGCCAGCGATTCGTCGAACCAGATCGGATCGGGCCGCAGCACCGCCAGCGCCGTGACCGCCTCGCGCAGCTGCTGGGCGTCGGTGGGCTCGCCGTTGAGCAGGCCCGAGCTGCCCAGCTGGCTGTAGCCGGCCTCGACCACCTCGGCCAGGCTGAAGCTGGCGTTCTCGGCAAACTCCATCGGCTTCTTGGCCGCGAACATGCGGCGGATATCGCTCAGCGAGGCCAGCAGATCCTGCACCGGCCGGCTCTCATCCTCGTTGTTGCGCAGCATGCGGCCCAGCAGCACCAGGGCCAGCGGCAGGCCGTCGACCCGGTCCGCCAGCATGCGCAAGGCATCGGGCTCGGCCTCGGCGGCCTGCGGCGCCAGCGCGCGCAGCAGGCGCAGGCTGTCGTCCAGCGCCAGCTTGGGCACCACATGGACCTGGGCCCGGGGATTCAGATCGCGCGCGACCCCGCGCTTGCGCGAGGTCAGCACCCGCGTGATGTGGGGGCCGGCCAGCATGAAGTACTGGCCTTCGGCCGAGGTCCAGACATCGTCAACGACCAGCAGCACCCGGCGCTCGCCGATACGGGCCGCGATCGCGCGGCCCAGCTCGCCATCGTTCTTGCGTTTGGCGATCGTGGCCTCGTCCAGGCCGACGGCCTCGGCCCATTTGACCAGCTCGCCATGCACATCGGGCGTCTGGCCCAGATGGGCCCACAGCACGCCGTCGAAGCGGCCGCGCAGCGCCTGGTGGCGTATCAGCTCGGCCGCCACCGTGGTCTTGCCGATGCCGGGCAGGAACTCGAACGCGAAGTCCTGCTGGCCGGCCTCGATGCCCGCCAGCACGGCGGCCACCAGCTCGCTGCGGCCGACGATGGCGTGCTGTGGCAGGCGCAGCTCAGGTTCGGGAATCGCATGCGACGCGTCGCGCGCGGGCTGGCCCAGGTTCAGCGCACCCAGGCTGGCGATCTGGAACAGGTTCTCGATGCGATCGGCCGAGGTGTCGCCGCTCATGGCTTGTCGGACCCGCGCCCGATGTTCAGGGTCTGGACCGAACCGGCGTTGACGACGCTGCCTATGCTGTCGGCCCGCACATTGAACTGCGGGGCCGGGCCGGTCGCAGCCAGACCCTGCAGCAGCTCGGCCAGCTCGCGTGCGAAGGCGGGGTCCCGCTCCAGCGCGTCGCGCAGCAGCTTTTGCACCACCATCTGGTTGAGTGGGTCCTGCGGCGCGGCCTGCAGATCCTGCAACTGCTTGTGCTCGACCGGCGCGGCGGCGAAGCGGGCCTTCAGCTTGTCGAACAGCTTGCCGCCCTGATCCAGAGCGGCCTGACCGGCGCCCTCGGCGAACTTGCCGGCGGCCTTGGCCAGATAGGGGGCGAGGGCGGCGATGACGCCGGCGGCGATGGCGGCGGGGTCCATGGCTCAGCCCCCGGCCCGGAAGGCATAGGAACGCTCGGGCCGGCAGACATCGATCTGATACTCGCTCATGAACTCCTCGCGGCCGCGGCGCTGTGCCTCGCGGTGCTCGGGATGCTCGCGCCAGGCCCGCAGCGTGTCGGCATCGGCGAATTCGACCAGGGTCAGCGTTTCGCCATCGGCGGCCGCGAAGTCCTTGTAGGAGAGAAAGCCCGGCATCGTGCTGGCCACCTCATACATCCGCTGCCCCAGCGGCTCCAGCGCGGCCATATCGGCATCGGCGCGCAGCCGTGAACGGAACACCACCACCAGTTTCTCGGTCGCAGTCATCATCATGGCGCACTCCTCGGAGAAGGCGCGGCCAGTCTACTGCGCACGGCGGCGCCCTACATCCCCCCAGCTTTCGAGCCTCAGAGCCAGCCGCGCCGGCTCACATCGTCCAGGGTCAGGTCCAGGCAGCGCCGAATCAGGCCCAGCATCTCGTCGATCTGCGCCAGCGTCGTCACCAGCGGCGGCGCGACGATCATGCGGTCGCCGACCGCGCGCATGATCAGGCCGTTGCCGAAGCAGTGGGCCCGGCAAAGCATGCCCACGCCCAGCTCGGGCGCGAAGGTCTGCAGCGTGGTCTTGTTCCTGACCAGCTGCAGCGCGCCCATCAGGCCGCAGCTCTGCGCCTCACCGACCAGCGGGTGCTGCTCGGCCAGCTTGGCAAACTGCGCGGCAAGATAGGGGCCAGTGCTGGCCTGCACATGCTTGACCAGATGGAGCTGGCGCAGCAACCGGATATTGGCCACCGCCACCGCGCAGGCAGTCGGGTGGCCCGAGTAGGTGAAGCCATGCTCGAACTCGCCGCCCTGATCGATCAGCACCCGCGCGATCCGCTCGCCCACCATCACGCCGCCCAGCGGGATATAGCCCGAGGTCACGCCCTTGGCGAAGGTCATCAGATCGGGCTTGAAGCCCTGGGTCTCGCAGCCGAACCAGGCGCCGGTGCGACCGAAGCCGCAGATCACCTCGTCGCTGACCAGGAGCACGCCGTATTGGTCGCAGATGCGCTGGATTTCGGGCCAGTAGCTGGCCGGCGGCACGATCACGCCGCCGGCGCCCTGGACCGGCTCGCCGATGAAGGCGGCGACGTTCTCCGGGCCGAGTTCGAGCAGCTTGGCCTCCAGCCAGCGCGCGGCGCTGAGGCCAAAATCCTCGCGGCTTTGCTCGCGGCCCAGCGCGAACCAGTGCGGCTGCTCGATATGCGCGATGCCCGGTATCGGCAGCCCGCCTTGAGCATGCATGCCGCTCATGCCGCCCAGCGAGGCACCGGCCATCGTCGAGCCGTGATAGCCGTTGATGCGGCCGATCACGGTCTGGCGCCGCGGCTGGCCCAGGATGTCCCAGTAGCGCCGCACCATGCGCAGCACCGTGTCATTGCCCTCCGAACCCGAGCCGGTGAAGAACACATGCTGGAACTGTGGTGGCGTGACCTCGGCCAGCAGCTCGGCCAGCTCGATGGCGGGCGGCGTCGCGGTCTGGAAGAAGGCGTTGTAGAAGGGCAGCTCCTTCATCTGGCGCGCGGCGGCATCGATCAGCGACTGCTGGCCGTAGCCGACATTGACGCACCACAGCCCGCTCATCGCGTCGAGGATCTTGTGGCCCTCGCTGTCCCACAGATAGATGTTGTCGGCCCGCTCGATGATGCGCGAGCCCTTGGCGGCCAGGCCCTTGAAGTCGGTGAAGGGGTGGAGGAAATGCGCGGCGTCGGCGCGCTGCCATTCGCCGGTGCTGCGGCGCTCGATCAGCGCGGCTTGTGGATGGATCTGGCTCATCGCGGGTCCTCCTCAGACATGCAGCAGCAGGTGTTCGCGCTCCCAGGGCGAGATCACCTTCATGAACTCGGCGTACTCGATCTCCTTGATCTCCGAGTAGACGGTGATGAAGGACTCGCCGAGCACGGCGGCCAGCTCCTTGTCGGCGCGCAGCAGGGCCAGCGCCTCGCCCAGGCTGCGCGGCAACTGGTAGTCGCCCAGATAGGCATCGCCCTTGCATTCGGCGGTCGGCTCGATGCGGTTCTTGATGCCCAGATAGCCGCAGGCCAGGGTCGCGGCATGGGCCACATAGGGGTTGGCATCGGCGCCGATCACGCGGTTCTCGACGCGCCGCGCGGCCGGCGGCGCCAGCGGTGCGCGGATGCCGACGGTGCGGTTGTCGGTGCCCCACTGGATATTGATTGGCGCGGCGGTGTGGCGGGCCAGGCGGCGGTAGCTGTTGACATAGGGGGCGAACAGCGCCATCGCGGCCGGGATGTGTTTTTGCAGACCGCCGATGTACCAGAAGAACTCGCGGCTGGGCGTGCCGTCCTCGTTGCTGAACAGATTGCGGCCGCTGCGCTTGTCGACCAGGCTCTGATGCACATGCATCGCGCTGCCCGGCTCGCCGGCAATCGGCTTGGCCATGAAGGTGGCGAACATATCGTGGCGCAGCGCCGCCTCGCGCACCGTGCGTTTGAAGAAGAAGACCTCGTCGGCCAGGCCCAGCGGATGGCCGTGAAAGAAGTTAATCTCCATCTGGCCGGCGCCGATCTCGTGGATCAGGGTGTCGACATTGAGCTGCATCTTCTCGCAGTAGTCGTAGACATCCTCGAACAGCGGGTCGAACTCGTTGACCGCGTCGATCGAGTAGGCCTGGCGCGAGGTTTCGGCGCGGCCGCTGCGGCCCACCGGCGGCTTCAGCGGCATGTCGGGATCGCTGTTGCGAGCCACCAGATAGAACTCCAGCTCGGGCGCGACCACCGGCTCCCAGCCCTCGTCGTCAAACAGGCCGCAGACCCGGCGCAGCACCGAGCGCGGCGCGAAGGGCACGAGCTGGCCGTGGCGGTCGAAGCAGTCGTGGATGATTTGCGCGGTCGGGTCGCTGGCCCAGGGCACGAGACGGGCGGTGGTGGGGTCGGCGCGCAGATGCATGTCCCGGTCGTTCGGGCTGATCACATCGTAGTACGGACCTTCCTCGGGGAACTCGCCGGTGACACCCATTGCGACCACGGCCTCGGGCAGGCGCATGCCGCGATCCTCGGTGAACTTCTCGCGCGGCAGGATCTTGCCGCGCGCCACGCCGGTCAGATCGGGCACCAGGCACTCGATCTCGGTGACCCCGTGCTCGCGGAACCATTGCTCCAGCTCGCTGAATGTGAACTTGTCTCGTACCACCATGCTGCACCTCCTCGGTTGATGGGATCGGATGTCCGGCGGGCGGGGCTCCTAGGTCCGCCAGTTACTGACTTTGTTGCCTTGGTAATCGCGACAGGCTTGTCCGAAGGCCTGCAGCAGACGTTGGGAAATCGGGTTGCTGTGCGCCAGCCACTCCGGATGCCATTGCACGCACAGCGAGAAACCCGGCGCATCGGCCACCGTGAAGGCCTCGACCAGGCCGTCCTCGGCCAGGGCCTCAACGCGCAGGCCCGGCGCCAGGCGCTTGATGCCCTGGCCATGCAGCGAGTTGACCTCGATGGGCGCGCTCGAACCCAGGATCGCGGCCAGCTGGCCGCCGGGCAGGACCTGGACCGGGTGGGCGCTGGCGTACTGGATCTCGGGCGGCTGGCCCTTGGCGGCGCGATGGTCCCGCAGCCCCGGCTGCTCCTGCACGGCCTGGTGCAGGCTGCCGCCCAGCGCCACATTGGCCTCCTGGAAACCGCGGCAGATGCCCAGCAGCGGTAAGCCCAGGGCCAAGGCCTTGGGGATCAGCGGCAGGGTCCAGGCATCGCGCAGCGGATCCAGCGGCAGGCTCTGGTCGTGCACGGTCTCGCCGAAATGGCTGGGGTGGACATTGCTCTGCGAGCCGGTCAGCAGCAGGCCGTCGGCCAGGGCCAGCAGCTCGTCCAGCTCGTCGGGCGTGCTGGCCGGCACGATCAGCGGCAGGCAGCCGGCCAGGCGCACCGCGTCGATGTATTTCTTGCCGGCCATCTGGAAGGGATGCTCGCCCATCATGCGGTTGCAGGCCGGCACCAGCACCACGGGCTTACGGGAAGACAAGGTCATAAACGCAAAGGGCCACCGAAGTGACCCCATCATGCCTGTGTTTCAGGCGGCCCGTTTCAAGGCGCCGCGCAAGGTGTCGACGATCTGGTCGATATGGCTGCGCTCGATGATCAGCGGCGGCGACAGCGCGATGGTGTCGCCGGTCGTGCGTATCAGCAGGCCCTTCTCATAGCAGTCCAGGAAGATGTTGAAGGCGCGCTTGGCCGGCTCGCCCGGCAGGGGCGCCAGCTCGATGCCGCCGACCAGGCCGATATTGCGGATGTCGATCACATGGGGCTCGTTCCTCAGCGCATGCAGGCTCTCGGCGAAATAGCCCTGCAGCTCGGCCGCACGGGTCAGCAGGCCCTCGTCGGCATACGTGTCCAGCGTGCCCAGCGCGGCGGCACAGGCCAGCGGATGGGCCGAGTAGGTGTAGCCGTGGAAGAACTCGATCAGGTGCTCGGGCCCGTTCATGAAGGCGTCGTGGATGCCTTGCTTGGCGAACACCGCGCCCATCGGCACGCAGCCATTGGTCAGGCCCTTGGCCACCGTCATCAGGTCCGGTGTGACGCCGAAGGTCTGGGCGCCAAAGGGGTTGCCGGTGCGGCCGAAGCCGGTGATGACCTCGTCGAAGATCAAGAGGATGCCGTGCTTGTCGCAAATCTCGCGCAGGCGCTGCAGATAGCCCTGCGGCGGGATCAGCACCCCGGTGGAGCCGGCGACCGGCTCGACGATCACCGCAGCGATGGTGCTGGCGTCATGCAGCGCGATCAGGCGCTCGAGATCGTCGGCGAACTCGGCGCCATGGGCCGGTTGGCCCAGCGAGAAGGCATTGCGCGCGTGGTCATGGGTGTGGCGGATATGGTCGACGCCGCTGAGCAGGGTGCCGAACATCTTGCGGTTGGCCACCATGCCGCCGACCGAGATGCCGCCGAAATTGACGCCGTGATAGCCGCGCTCGCGGCCGATCAGCCGGGTGCGCGCGCCCTCGCCACGCACGCGGTGGTAGGCGATGGCCATCTTCAACGCGGTCTCGACCGACTCCGAACCCGAGTTCGTGAAGAACACCTTGTTAAGCCCGGCCGGGGTCAGCGCGGCCAGGCGCTCGGCCAGCTCGAAGGCCTTGGGATGGGCCATCTGGAAGGGCGGGGCGAAGTCCAGCTCGGCCGCCTGCTGCTGGATGGCCTGGACGATCTTGGGTCGGTTGTGGCCGGCGTTGACGCACCACAGGCCGGCAATGCCGTCCAGGATCTGGCGGCCCTTGTCGTCCGTGAAATACATACCGTCGGCACGGGTCAGCAGGCGCGGCGCCTTCTTGAACTGGCGGTTCGCGGTGAACGGCATCCAGTAGGCGTCCATCGCGGGATGGGGGGTGTGGTCAGACATGGCAGGGCTCCTTGAATGCCGACCAGTCTAGACAGGGATGCGCGCAATATGCAGGCGCAATGGCCTGGCGTTAACCCGTGTCTTTGCATCTTCGTGCGATCATCTGCCGATCAAACCGCAGGAAATTCGAACGATGGGCTCAGAAGTGCAACTGGATGCGATTGACAGGGCCATCCTCAGGGAGCTGCAGCAGGATGGCCGGCGCTCCAATGTGGAGCTGGCGCAGCGGGTGCATCTGTCGCCGTCGGCCTGTCTGCGCCGGGTCAAACAGCTGGAGGACGCGGGGGTGATCGCCGGCTATGTGGCCCTGGTCAATCCGAAGGCGGTGGGCAAGCCCGGCACCAGCTACACCATCATCAATCTGGAGCGCATGACGCCGCAGGCGCTGGGTGCCTTCGAGCAGGCGGTGCGCGATGTGCCGGAGATCCTCGACTGCTTCTATGTGGCCGGCACCAATGACTATCTCTTGCGCTTTGCCTACAAGGACGCCGAAGACCTTGAGCGCCTGCATAGCGATGTGCTGATGCATCTGCCCGGGGTGGCGCGCTCGAATTCAATGCTGGTGCTGCGAACCGTCAAGAAAACGACGGCGTTCGAACTCTAGCGGGCGCTGTGGCCGGTCGAACTGCCCAGTCGATCAGGCGCCAAGCAGGGCCAGCAGCGAGGTGGCGCCGAACAGGGCCAGCAGCGCGGCAAAAGCATAGGTCTCGATGCGACCGCTGGACGCGCTGGCGGAATCGGCCAGCAGGTAGGCGTTGTTGTGGCTCAGCGAAATATTAGCGTTGGTCATGATTCGAGTCTCCGTTGCCATTCAAATGAATGACTTCGAGAGCGATTCTGTCATGAATAAGTGAAAACCCTGTGAAAAACCTAAGGGTTTTCGCTAATAAACACCGGTTTCCGGGTCCGCAGCAGGGGCAGCAACTGGATCGCCAACATGCTGGCCAGGATCAGGCCGCAGCCCAGCAGGCCGGCCTCACCCAGCCGATCGCCCATCAGCAGATAGCCGAACAGCGCCGCGAACAGTGTTTCGGAGGACAGGATGATGGCGGCATCGGCCGCATGGGCATAGCGCTGGGCCACCACCTGGGCGGTGAAGGCTACGCCCACCGACAGCACGCCGGTATAGGCAATCGGGAGCGACGCCGCCTGCAGGCCGGCCCAGCTGAGCGGCTCGAACAGCAGGGCCCAGGCCAGCGACAGCAGGCCGCAGACCAGGAATTGCCCGCCCGCCACTAGAAAGGGTGCGTTCATCCGGTCGGCCACCCGGCCGACCAGCAACACATGCAGGGCCCAGGGTAGGGCGGAGGCGATGATCCAGCTGTCGCCCAGACTGACCTGCAGCGTGTGAGCGCCGGACAGCAAAAAGGCGCCCACCAGGCAGGCCAGCGCTCCGGGCCAGACCGACCAGTGCGGCAACTGGCGCAGCAGCAGCCAACCGAGCACTGGCACAAGAGGCACATACAGCGCCGTCAGGAAGCCGGCATTGGTGACCGTGGTGCTGACGATGCCGATCTGCTGCATTGCCGCGCCCAGCAGCAACAGGCTGCCCAGGCCAGCTATCTTCAGCCCGTCGACCGGTTGCAGCGCGCGGCTCTGCCGCTGCAGGCCCTGCCACTCGCGCCAGGCCAGCGGGGCCACGACCAGGGCGCCGATCAGAAAGCGCACGCCGGTGAAGGCCATCGGCCCGACATCGGCCATGCCATGGCTTTGCGCGACAAAGGCCGAGCCCCAGATCAGGGCGATGAGAACGAGCAGGAGATTGGCTTGGACGCGGGACACAGACGGCGGGCGCAAAAATGAGCAAGGGCGGGATGATAAGTCCCGCCCTTGCTTCTCGATCACAGACAAGGCGTTGGCCGCGCCGCCCCGAGAACGACTTGCGCCCCCTTGGGGGGCGTTCGCGTACTCGCGGGCGGGGGCGCTATTTACTCGTCACGGCCACCGAAGATGCCCAGCAGGGCCAGCAGCGACTGGAACACGTTGTAGATGCTCAGATAGACGCCCAAAGTGGCGGTGATGTAGTTGGTTTCCAGGCCGTCCTGCACGCGCTTGAGGTCGTACAGGATGAAGGCCGAGAAGATGCCGATCGCCAGCACCGACAGCGTGATCATCAGCGCGCTGGACTGCAGGAAGATGTTGGCGATGCCGGCCACCAGCAGCATGATCATGCCGATGAAGAGGAACTTGCCCATCGAGCTCAGATCGCGCTTGATCACCGAAGACAGCGAGGCCATGCCCAGGAAGATTGCCCCGGTGCCGGCGAAGGCCGTCATGATCAGGCTGGCGCCATTGGCCAGGCCCAGCACCGAGCCGACCAGGCGCGACAGCATCACGCCCATGAAGAAGGTGAAGGCCAGCAGCATCGGCACGCCGGCGGCCGAGTTCTTGGTTTTCTCGATCGCGTACATGAAGCCGAAGGCGCCGGCCATGAAGACGATCAGACTGACCATCGGCGACATCGCGCGGGCGATGCCGGTGCTGACGCCCAGCCATGCGCCCAGCACTGTGGGCACCATGGACAGGGCCAGCAGCCAGTAGGTGTTGCGCAGCACGCGGTTGCGTTCAACGCTGACGGCCGTGCCGCCGGTGGCGGTGGCGTAGTGGTTCAGGTTTTGGTTCATGACAGCTCCTTGGAGTGGGAATGAGAGACGGATTCGGACTTGGCCAGCGCCTGGCGCTTGCTGCGGGCCCGGATGTTCAGGGCTTCGACCGCCAGCGAGAAGCACATCGCGGCGTAGATATAGCCCTTGGGAATTTCTTGATCGAAGGCCTCGGCGGTCAGCGCCATGCCCACCATCACGAGGAAGGCCAGGGCCAGCACCTTGACCGAGGGGTGACGGTCGACGAAGTCGCCGATCGGCTTGGCGGCGACCAGCATCACGCCGACCGAGGTCACGACGGCGGCCACCATCACACCGATCTGGTCGACCATGCCGACGGCGGTGATGACCGAGTCCAGCGAGAACACGATGTCGATGATGGCGATCTGGCCGATGATGGCCCAGAACAGGCGCTGGCCGGCGGCCTTCATCTCGGCCGTTTCTGTGACCGGCGGGCCGTCCTGCTCATGCGCCTCGACCTCGACAAAGATCTCGTGCGAGGCCTTGTAGAGGAGGAACAGGCCACCGAACAGCAGCACCAGGTCGCGCCCGCTGATGCCTTGCCCCAGCACCGTGAACAGATCGGCGGTCAGCCCCATCACCCAGCTCAGCGTGAACAGCAAAGCCAGGCGCGACACCATCGCAAAACCCAGCCCCAGGCGGCGTGCCTTGTCGCGCATGTGCGGCGGCAGGCGGCCGACCAGGATGGAGATGAAGATGATGTTGTCGATGCCCAGGACGATTTCCAGGGCGGTCAGCATCGCGAAGGCGATCCAGATATTGGGGTCGAGAAGAAAGTCCATGGCCGGTAGGTCCGATGGCGGCCAGCTTCAGGGGCTGGTCGCGCCGAGTGAGTTCAAGAACGAGAGAAGAGGCAAAGGCGCGGAGAAGCCACGCCCGGGGCGCCGTGCGGGGCGCTCAGGCGTGCAGGGCAGCCGCGCGGGGAGGCCGTTGCGGGCCCTTCAGATAGGGCGGCGGCATCACGGCCGCATTCAAACTTGGCGGTGCCATAGCGGCGCGCTCCTCGGATCGAAGCGGGCGAGGGGCGTCGAACAGCTCGGGGATCTCCAGCGGGCCGTCCATGGGCAGATGCTCGGCGAGCACGCCTGAGGGGGCGTCCTGGCCCGGCAGCTCCAGACTGTCACAGTGCGCTTGCTGGCCGCTCATCGGCGCCTGCACCTGTCCCGACGCGGGCGCAAGTGCAAGGACGAGCATCACAGCGGTGAGGATGGCAAGAATCCAGCGAGGCATACAGGCACTAGTGTACTTGCCCGTGACTAGGATTGCAGATAGGCCAGCTCTTCCGCGCTGAAGCCCGCCGCATGGCGGGCCACCAGATTGAAGGGCGGGCGCAGCCGGGGCGCCTCGTACTGGCGGACCAGATCGGGATAGAGGGCCACCGGGTCGAGGCCGCGCTCGCGGCACAGCTGGCGATACCAGCGGTTGCCGATCTCGACATGGCCGATCTCGTCGCGCAGGATGATGTCCAGGATCTCGACCGCGCGGCTGTCGCCGGCGCGGGCCAGCTTGGCCTGCAGCGGCGGCGTGGCGTCGAGGCCGCGCGCTTCCAGCGTGCGCGGCACCAGGGCCATGCGGGCCAGCACATCGCCGGCGGTGCGCTCGGCCATGGTCCACAGGCCGTCATGGGCGTCGAAGTCACCGTACTGCCGGCCGAGGCCTTGCAGATGCTCGTGCAGCAGCGTGAAATGCAGGGCCTCCTCGGCCGCGACCTTGAGCCAGTCCAGATAGAACTCGCGCGGCATGCCGGCAAAGCGCCAGACCGCGTCCAGCGCCAGATTGATGGCGTTGAACTCGATATGGGCAATCGCGTGCAACAGCGCGGCGCGGCCTTCGGTTGTGAAGGGCGAGCGTTTGGGCACTTGCAGCGTCGGCACCAGCTGCGGGCGCTCGGGACGGCCCGGCAGACCGTCCGGCCGGGTGAATGCCTGGGCCCTGTCGAGCGGAAGGTCGGCCTGGGCAGCGTCATAGAGCGCGCGTGCCGCTGTCGCTTTTTCCGCCGGATCGGCGATACACAAGACCTTCAGGGCACGGCTACGGGCTTCCATTCTTACAATTATCGCTTTGCGCCCAGAAGGGACGAGCGATGGCCATCTATGAGCTGGGCGAGCACAAGCCCGATATTGCCGATTCGGCCTGGGTGGCCGACAGCGCCCAGGTGATAGGCCGGGTCACGCTGGCCGAGGACTGCAGCGTGTGGTTCAACGCCGTCTTGCGCGGCGACAGCGACACGCTGAGCCTAGGCCGGGGCACGAATATCCAGGACGGCTCGGTGCTGCATGCCGACACCGGTTTCCCGCTGCAACTGGGCGAGAACGTCACCGTTGGCCACCAGGTCATGCTGCATGGCTGCACGGTGGGTGAGAACTCGCTGATCGGCATTGGTGCGGTGGTGCTCAATGGCGCGAAGATCGGCAAGAACTCGCTGGTCGGCGCCGGCGCGCTGGTGACCGAGGGCAAGGAATTCCCGGACGGGGTGCTGATCGTCGGCAGCCCGGCCAAGGTGGTGCGCGAGCTGAGCCCGGCCCAGATCGAAGGTTTAAAAGCCAGCGCCCGCCACTACATAGACAACTCCCGGCGCTACTCGACGGGTTTGAAAAAGATCAAGTGATGAGTGAACTGCATAAATTCCTGTTCGAAGGCCTGCCGGTGCGCGGCATGCTGGTGCGCCTGACTGGCAGCTGGCAAGAGGTGCTCAAGCGCCGCGAGACGGTCGGTGCCCATCCGCCCGAGCTGCGTTCGCTGCTGGGCGAGATGGCGGCCGCTGGCGTGCTGATGCAGTCGAACATCAAGTTCAACGGCGCCCTGGTGCTGCAGGTCTTCGGCGATGGCCCGGTCAAGCTGGCCGTGGCCGAGGTGCAGCCGGATCTGAGCTTCCGCGCCACCGCCAAGCTGGTCGGCGAGGTGCCGGAGGGTGCCAAGCTGGAGGCGATGCTGAATGTGCACGGCAAGGGCCGCTGCGCGATCACGCTGGACCCCAAGGACAAATTCCCGGGCCAGCAGCCCTACCAGGGCGTCGTGCCCCTGCATGGCGACCAGCGCGAGCCACTGCAGCAGCTGTCCGAGGTGCTGGAGCACTACATGCTGCAGTCCGAGCAGCTGGACACCAAGCTGGTGCTGGCGGCCAATGACCAGATCGCCGCCGGCCTGCTGATCCAGCGCCTGCCGGTACAGGGCGAGGGCAATCTGGCCGGTGCAAAGAACGAGGACGATATCGGTCTGTCCGATGCCTACAACCGCATCAGCATCCTGGCCGCGACCCTGACCAGCGAGGAGCTGCTGACCCTGGATGCCGACACGATCTTGCGCCGGCTGTTCTGGGAGGAAACGGTGCGCCGCTTCGAGCCGCAGACCCCGAGCTTTGCCTGCAGCTGTTCACGCGAGCGGGTGGGTTCGATGCTGAAGAGCCTGGGCCGCGAGGAGATCGACTCGGTGGTGGCCGAGCGCGGCCATGTCGAGGTCGGCTGCGAGTTCTGCGGCCTGCAGTACCACTACGACGCGGTCGACGTGGCCGAGCTCTTCACCGTTGGCCATCAGGCCCAGCCGAGCTCGGGCACCCTGCAGTAAATCGGCTCAGTTCAGGCGCTGGACCCGGTCCAGCGCGCTGGGCGTGATATTGGGCTGGGTGCTCAGATAGCGCTCCAGCGCGTCCACATCCATCACGCCGGTCAGCGCATTCTTGCCCTCGGTCAGCACGCGAAAGCCATCGCCGCCGCTGGCGATGAAGCTGTTGACGGTGATGCGGTAGCCGGTCTGCGGATCCAGGGTCTGGCCATTGAGCTTGATGCTCTCGGCCGGCACGCGCGAGCCCAGCGGCTTCTTCGCATCCCAGCTGTAGCTGAAGCCCTTGGAGACCTGCAGGAAGGCGCCGCGCACATCCTCGCTGCGCCATTGCTGCTCCAGCAGGCGGTGGATCTGCGCGCCGGTCAGCGTCAGCGTGACCAGGTTGTTGTAGAAGGGCTGGACCGCAAAGGCGTCTGCATAGGTGACCTCGCCGCTGGCGCTCTTGGTCAGCGCGGCACGCACGCCGCCGGCGTTCATCAGCGCGATCACCGCGCCGCCCTCGTTGGCGCCGGACGTCGCGGCCAGCTGGGCGTCGGCGATCAGCTGGCCCATGGGCATCGCACCGGCCGGGCTGGCCTCGCGCGAGATGCTGTCGCTGATGCGGCCGACGACGCGCTTGGCCAGCGGCTCGGCCAGCTTCTCGTAGGCGGCGATCAGCTGGGTCTGGGCCGGGTCCTTGGCATAGCGCTCGGTGCGCACGATCACATTGTTGGCACTGGCGCTGATCACGTCGCGGCTCTTCGGGTCGAGCTGCAGATCGATCTCGGTGACGATGGTGCCGTACTTGTCACCGCTGGTGACCAGGCGGCCATCGATATTGCACTGGTAGGCGCGGTGGGTATGGCCGCTGACGACCAGGTCGACCGCCTTGTCCAGCTTCTTGACGATGTCGACGATGGGGCCGGAGATGCCGGGGCATTCGTTGTAGTCACCGGTCGGGAAGCCGCCCTCATGGATCAGCAGTGCGATCGCCTCGATGCCCTGGGCGCGCAGCTCGGGCACCAGCTTGTTGACGGTCTCGGCCTCGTCATCGAAGCGCAGCCCGGCCACGCCGCTGGGCGTGACGATCTCGGGTGTGCCCTTCAGGGTCAGGCCGATGAAGGCCATAGGCACGCCGTTGAAGCGCTTGATGTGATAGGCCGGCAGCACGGTCTTGCCGGTCCTGGTATCCCAGGTGCTGGCGGCCAGATACTGGAACTTGGCGCCCTTGAACTGGGTCGGGCCCTTGCAGCCATGCTCGGGGTGGCAGCCGCCATACTGCTTGCGCAGCAGCTCGGCGATGCCGCCGTCGAACTCATGATTGCCGACGGCCGCGACTTCCAGCCCCATCAGGCTCAGCGATTCGATCGTCGGTTCGTCATAGAACAGCGCCGACAACAGCGGGCTGCCGCCGATCAGGTCGCCGGCGGCGACGAAGATGTGGTTGGGATTCTTCTCGAGCAGCTGCCGGGTGGCGGTGGCCAGATGCTCGGCACCGCCAGCCGGCACGGTGATGGTCTTGCTCGGATCGGCCGGATCCTTGATGCGGATGCCGCTGCTCGGCTTCAGATTGCCGTGGAAGTCATTGATCGCCAGCACCTTGACGGCCACTGGGCCCGTCGGGCTCAGCATCGCGCAGCCCGACAGGACCAGGGCCGAGGCCAGCAAGGTGAGGGCGGAACTCTTCATCATCAGGACACTCCAGGCAAACGTTTGCAAGCAAGTGCCAAGTGTCGATGGCCGAGCTTGGCAACGTCAAGTGTCGAAACCCGGGGAACCGGCCGATTCTCGTTGTCGCGTGCGCTGCAGGCTGGCGTGTTCGCACTCGGGCACATCACAGTCGCGGCAGATCCAGGCCTGCGAGGGCAGGGCGTCCTGGCGTGCCTGCAAACGGGTGAACAGGCCTTGGCCGGCCTTGACCCGCGTGCTCAGCAGCGGTGTCACCGCCGTCAGCGCGGACTCCAGCCGGTCCTGGCCATGGCCGGCAATGACGGCCCAGCTCAGCCTTGACTGAATCAGCGCCTGCCGCAGCGCCGCGTCAACCGGGGCTTGCACATGGGGGCCGTCGCGCTGCAGGCCATCGGCCACCCAGGGTAGGTCCAGCGCGGTCAGCAGGGTCAGCGCAAAGCGGCGTTGCGATTCCAGGGCACCGGGCAGCAGGCTGGCGTCGTCGAACAGCAGCCGGCTGTAGACGGCCGTCATCAGCGGCGTGGTGTCGGCGATCACGACTTCGTGGGCGATGCGGGCTGCATCGATCAGCTCGAGTTGGATGCGGGCAATCGCCGCCTGCTCGTCGGCGCGCGGCGTGCGCCCGGCCCGCTCGCACCAGTCGCGCAGATATTCGGGGACAAAAGTGCAGCGCAGGCCGGTATCGGCCGCCAGCCGCAGGGCTAGGTCTTGCGCCAGGCGGCTCTTGCCGGTGCTCTCGGCGCCGACGATGGCAATGCACAGGCCTGCCATCAGGTGACTAGGCCGTGACGGCAGGCCGCAGCTGGCGCTGCCAGGCACGCCAGCCGGCCACCGACATCGGGATGAAGACCGCATACAGCAGCACCGTCAGCCAGTAACCCTTGTAGGCGAACAGGCTGACGCTGACCACATTGACCAGCACCCAGACGCTCCAGTTCTCCTGGTATTTGCGGCCCAGCAGATACTGGCCCAGCAGGCTGGCCACGGTCGGGAAGGCATCCCAGTAGGGCGCGGGCGAGTCGGTCTGGCGCTGCAGGAACAGACCCAGCAGCGGCCAGGCCAGCAGCACGGCCAGCACCGCCAGCCAGCGCCCGCGCGGGCTCAGCAGGCGCACCCGCAAGGCCTGACCCCGCTCATCCTTGCCGCGCAGCCATTGCCACCAGCCCCAGATCGCCAGGCTGGCAAAGACCAGTTGCAAGCTCGCCTCGCCATACAGCTTGCCGCTCCAGAACAGCAGGAAGTAGAGCAGGGAGCTCAAGAGAGCCAGCGGCCAGGCCAGCACATGGACGCGCATATTGCACACCACCATCCAGACCGCCAGCACAAAGGCCAGGATCTCGGTCCAGGTGATCGGGCTACCGAAGGCCTCGAAGGCCGGCGCGAGCAAGGGTTGCAGCGGCTGCAGCAGCGCGTCGATCATGACGGGGCCATCTCAGCGGCGCAGCTGGACGAAGATCTCGTCGGGCTTGATCATGCCCAGCTCGAAGCGGGCCTTTTCCTCGACCATCTCCAGGCCCTCGCGCAGATCGCGCAGCTCGGCGTCGAGCTGCGCATTGCGGGCGCGGGCCTTGTCATTGGCCAGCTGCTGCTCAGCCAGCTCGGCCCGCAGCTGCACGACACGCGGCATGCCGCCCTTGCCGAACCAGAGCTGGGCCTGGATGGCCAGCAGAAAGCCGGCCAGGATGATGCTGAGAATTTTCACGCCCGCAGTCTAGCTGCTCGCGCGATCAGCGCAGGTTGTAGAAGGCCGCACGGCCGGGGTACACGGCCACATCGCCCAGGTCTTCTTCGATGCGCAGCAGCTGGTTGTACTTGGCCATGCGGTCCGAGCGGCTCAGCGAGCCGGTCTTGATCTGGCCGGCGTTCAGGCCGACGGCAATGTCGGAGATTGTCGAGTCTTCCGTCTCGCCCGAGCGGTGCGAGATCACGGCGGTGTAGCCGGCGCGCTTGGCCATCTCGATCGCGGCGAAGGTCTCGGTCAGCGTACCGATCTGGTTGATCTTGATCAGGATCGAGTTGGCGATGCCCTTCTCGATACCTTCCTTCAGGATCTTGGTGTTGGTGACGAAGAGGTCGTCGCCAACGATCTGCACATTCTTGCCAAGGCGGTCGGTCAGGATCTTCCAGCCATCCCAGTCGCCCTCGGCCATGCCGTCTTCGATCGAGATGATCGGGTACTTGTCGACCCAGGTGGCCAGCATATCCGTCCACTCTTGCGAAGACAGCTTGATGCCGCCTTCGCCTTCGAGCACATACTTGCCGTCCTTGTAGAACTCGCTGGCGGCGCAGTCCAGGCCCAGGGCGATCTGCTCGCCTGCGGTGTAGCCGGCCTTGTCGATCGCTTCCAGAATCATCTGGATCGCGGCCTCATGATTCTCGACGTTAGGCGCGAAGCCGCCTTCGTCGCCGACCGCGGTGCTGATGTGCTTATCGTGCAGGATCTTCTTCAGGGCGTGAAAGACCTCGGCACCCCAGCGCAGCGCTTCGCGGAAGCTCGGCGCGCCGACCGGGATGATCATCAGCTCTTGCAGGTCGAGATTGTTGTTGGCGTGCTCGCCGCCGTTGATGACGTTCATCATCGGCACCGGCAGCTGGTTGCCGTTCATGCCGCCGAAATAGCGGTACAGCGGCAGACCGGACTCTTCGGCGGCGGCACGGGCCACGGCCATCGAGACGGCCAGCATCGCGTTCGCACCCAGGCGGCTCTTGTTCTCGGTGCCGTCCAGATCGATCAGCGTGCGGTCCAGAAAGGCCTGCTCGGAGGCGTCCAGGCCCAGCACGGCCTCGGAGATCTCGGTGTTGATGTGCTCGACGGCCTTCAACACGCCCTTGCCCAGATAGCGGCTCTTGTCACCGTCGCGCAGCTCGATGGCTTCGCGCGAGCCGGTCGATGCGCCCGAAGGCACGGCGGCGCGGCCCATCACGCCGGACTCCAGCAGCACATCGCACTCGACGGTGGGATTGCCGCGGCTGTCCAGGATTTCACGGCCGACGATATCAACAATAGCGCTCATAGTCTCGAGGTCTCCAGAAGGTCAAAAAATCTTGGGGCGGCGCGATGGTGCCGGATTTTCGTTACCAGCGCACAACAAGTTGCCGCCTGTGTGTGGGCTCAAACGCCTTCGATCAAGACCATGCGCATCACGGCCGCGCCCTGACGCGCCGCGCGGGCCTGTCCATACTCGGGCGAGTCATTGAAGGCACGGGCGGCTGCGGTCGACGCGAACTTCAACAGGACCACACGGTCGGGAGTCCAGTCGCCCTCCAGCACCTCTACTTGGCCGCCGCGCACGCAGACTTCGGCGCCATGGGCTTGCATCGCGGCCGAGGAGAACTTTTTGTACTCCTCGTATTGCGTGGGGTTGGTGACCTGGACGTTGGCGAGGATGTAGGCGCTGGGCATGGGTTCAGCAGGAGAAATCGTTTTCTAGAAGGGGCTGGGTCTTGACCACGCGGTCCAGCGCAACGAGTTGCTCCAGCAGCGTGCGCATATGCTGCAGCGGCACTGCGTTGGGTCCGTCGGACCAGGCCTCTGCAGGGCGCGGATGGGTTTCCATGAAGAGACCGGCCACGCCAGCGCCGACGCCGGCGCGGGCCAGCACGGGCACCATCTCGCGGGCGCCGCCGCTGATTGTGCCCTGGCCACCGGGCTTCTGCACTGAGTGGGTCACGTCGAACACGACCGGCGCGCCGGATTTGCGCATCTCGGCCAGGCTGCTCATATCAGCCACGAGATTGTTGTAGCCAAAGCTCACACCGCGCTCGCAGGCCAGGAAACGGTCTTCTGACAGGCCGGCTTCGCGAGCCGCGTCGCGCGCCTTGTCGATGACGTTCTTCATGTCCCAGGGCGCGAGGAACTGGCCCTTCTTGATGTTCACCGGCTTGCCCGACTTGGCCACCGCGCGGATGAAATCAGTCTGGCGGCACAGGAAGGCCGGGGTCTGCAGCACATCGACCACGGCGGCCACATCGGTCACCTGGGCTTCATCATGCACATCGGTCAGGATGGGCAGGCCCAGCTGGCGACGCACCTCGTCCAGGATCTTCAGGCCGGCGTCCATGCCGACGCCTCGCTTGGTGTTGCCCGACGAGCGGTTGGCCTTGTCGAAGGAGCCCTTGTAGATCAGCGGGATGCCCAGGGCCGAGCAGGCCTCCTTGAGCCGGCCTGCCACTTCCATGCTCATCTCCAAGCCCTCGATCGAGCAGGTGCCAGCGATCAGAAAGAAGGGGCGGTCGATGCCGACCTCAAAATCGCACAGCTTCATGGCAGGAGCTCCTTCAGGCCTGTTTGTGTTCCAGCGCCGCCTTGATAAAGGCGGTGAACAGCGGGTGACCGTCCCATGGCGTGGACTTGAATTCCGGGTGGAACTGCACGCCGACATACCAGGGATGGACAGAGCGCGGCAGCTCGACCATCTCGGTCAGCTTCTCGCGCTGGGTGATGGCCGAGATCACCAGACCGGCCTCTTGCAGACGGTCCAGATAGTGCTCATTGGCCTCGTAGCGGTGGCGATGGCGCTCGGTAACAACCGGGCCATAGATGTCATGGGCCAGGGTGCCGGGCTTGACGTCCGAGCTCTGTGCGCCCAGGCGCATCGTGCCGCCCAGATCGCTCTTTTCGTCGCGTTTCTGGATCGTGCCGTCGGCGTCCTGCCACTCGTCGATCAAGGCGATCACCGGGTTCGGTGTCTCGGGCTCGAACTCGGTCGAATTGGCGCCGGCCAGGCCGGCCATATGGCGGGCGTACTCGATGGTCGCGACCTGCATGCCCAGGCAGATGCCCAGGTAAGGCACCTTGTGCTCGCGGGCGTACTTGGCCGCCAGAATCTTGCCCTCGACGCCGCGCTTGCCAAAGCCGCCCGGCACCAGGATGGCGTCGTACTGGCCCAACTGGTCGATGTTGTCGGGGGTCAGCAGTTCCGAGTCCACATACTCGATCTTGACACCCGAGTGGTTGTGGATACCGGCGTGGCGCAGCGCCTCGTTGAGCGATTTGTAAGAGTCGCTCAGATCGGTGTACTTGCCGCACATCGCAATCGTGACATGCTTGGTCGGATGCTCGACCTCGTGCACCAGGGTGTCCCAGCGCTTCAGGTCTGCGGACTTGGTGTTGAGCTGCAGCTTGGTGCAGATCAGCTGGTCCAGGCCCTGCTCGTGCAGCATGCGTGGCACCTTATAGATGGTGTTCACGTCCCACATCGAGATCACACCGTACTCGGCCACATTGGTGAAAAGCGAGATCTTCTCGCGCTCATCGTCCGGGATGCGGCGGTCGGCGCGGCACAGCAGTGCGTCCGGCTGGATGCCGATCTCGCGCAACTTCTGCACGGTGTGCTGGGTCGGCTTGGTCTTGAGCTCGCCGGCCGCAGCGATCCAGGGCACATAGGTCAGGTGCACGAAGGCGACGTTGTTCGGGCCGGCCTTCAGGCTCATCTGGCGCGCCGCTTCGAGGAAGGGCAGCGATTCGATATCGCCGACCGTGCCGCCGATCTCGACGATGGCCACATCGACGGCATCCGGCGTGCCCTGACCGGCGCCGCGACGGATGAAGTCCTGCATCTCATTGGTGATGTGGGGGATCACCTGGACGGTCTTGCCGAGGTAGTCGCCGCGACGTTCCTTCTCCAGCACCGACATATAGATCTGGCCGGTGGTGAAGTTATTGCTCTTCCTCATCCGCGTCGTGATGAAGCGCTCGTAGTGGCCCAGGTCCAGATCGGTTTCGGCCCCGTCATCGGTGACGAAGACCTCGCCATGCTGGAAGGGCGACATCGTGCCCGGATCCACGTTGATATAGGGATCGAGCTTGATCAGGGTGACCTTGAGGCCGCGCGATTCGAGGATGGCAGCCAGTGAGGCCGATGCGATGCCCTTGCCGAGAGAGGACACCACACCGCCTGTGACGAAGACGTACTTGGTCATGTCTTGCAGCGCCCGTACAAGAACGCTGTGGTGGTAAAGCGTGATTATAGCGAGGTGGCTCGCGCCGCCCGGAGCTCGTCGAGCATTTGCAGTACCAGGGCGGCCGTGTCGTCGGGTCGCTCGAAGGGATAGAGGTGGCTGCCTTCCATCCAGCGGAAATTCTGGCGCGCCAGCGCCTTCGAGGCGGCGGCCCCGGCCTGGCGCAGTTCTTCGGACTGTGTGCCGGCGACAAAGCCGATCGGGCAGCGCGGCGGATGGCGGCGCAGCAGGGCCGGCAGATGGTGGGGCAGGGTGTTGTAGATGCGGGTCTCGATCTCGCGCTGAAAAGCCAGCCGGGTCTTGTCCCCCTGCTCCTCGAAGCCGCTGGCCACATAGTCGGCCAGCACCCGCGGGTCCCAGCGGGCGAACTTGTGCTTGGCGGCGAAATGCTCCTGCACGGCCGCCCGCGTCGGCCATTCGTGGCGGCGCTGGCTGGAGATCTTGCCCGGCGAGACGCGGGGCATCAGCCGCGTCGCCTTGGCCATGCGCACGCTGTGGGCGCGCCAGCCGCTGACGACCGGGCTGTCCAGCATCAGCAGACCCTCGACCAGATCGGGTCGGCGGCAGGCCACCAGCAGGCTCAGCATGCCGCCCAGCGAATGGCCGGCCAGCATCACCGGGCCATCCACTTGCATCTGGGGCTTGACCTCCCGCTCGATGAAATGGATCAGCTGATCGCGCAGATGCGGCCAGTTGCTTGTGACCGGGTAGGCCGGGTCATGGCCGATGCGGGGCAGGGCGTGGACCTCCCAGCCGGCCGCGCGCCAGGTCTCGAACAAGATGCGGTAGCAGCCGGCACCGAAGCCGTTGGCGTGGGAAAAGACGAGCGTGCCTTGATTCATATGCAGCAAGTCTTTCGCCAGAAAACCAGGGTTTTGGGCGCGGCGGCGAGGGTCATGTCTTGCTGAGTTTCTTCAATCGGTACAGCGCGTCGAGCGCCTCGCGCGGGCTCAGCGCGTCGGGATCCAGATCTTGCAGCGCCAGCAGGGCCGGGCTGGTCGCCTCGGTGACAGCGGCCACCGGCTCGGGCGGCGTGGCGAACAGATCGATCTGCGCCTCGTCCTCGCTGGCCTTGGCCTCCAGCGCCTCCAGCGTGGCGCGGGCCTGGCGCACCAGGCTGGCGGGCATGCCGGCCAGCCGCGCCACCTGCACGCCATAGCTGCGGCTGGCCGGGCCGGCTTGCAGCTCGTGAAGGAAGACGATGTCGTCGCCGCTCTCGACCGCGCCGACATGGCTGTTGAGCGCGCCGGCATGCTTGGCCGGGAACTCGGTCAGCTCGAAGTAGTGGGTCGCGAACAGCGTGAACGCGCGGCTCTTGTCATGCAGATGGCTGGCGATGGCACCGGCCAGCGCCAGGCCGTCGAAGGTCGAGGTGCCGCGCCCGATCTCGTCCATCAGCACCAGGGACTGCTCGGTCGCGCTGTGCAGGATGGCGGCCGCCTCGGTCATCTCCAGCATGAAGGTCGATTGCGCATTGGCCAGGTCGTCGGCCGCGCCGATGCGGGTGTGAATCGCATCCATCGGCCCGAGCCGGCAGCTGGTGGCCGGCACATAGGAGCCGATCGCGGCCAGCAGGCTGATCAGGGCCACCTGGCGCATGAAGGTGCTCTTGCCGCCCATATTCGGGCCGGTGATGATCAGCATGCGGGTGCGGGCATCGAGCCGGCAGTCATTGGCCATGAACTCGCCGGCACCGGTCTCGCGCAGCCGCATCTCGACCACCGGATGCCGGCCGGCGCCGATCTCGATGCAGGGCTGGCTGACGAACTCGGGCCGGCACCAGCGCAGGCTGGCGGCCCGCTCGGCCAGCGCCGCCAGCGCATCCAGGCTGGCCAGCGCGCGGCCCAGCGCGGTCAGCGGCTGCAGCTCCTCGACCAGATGGTCGATCACCGCTTCGTAAAGCAGCTTCTCGCGCGCCAGCGAGCGTTCCTGGGCCGACAGCGCCTTGTCCTCGAAGGCCTTCAGCTCGGGCGTGATGTAGCGCTCGGCATTCTTCAGGGTCTGGCGGCGCTGGTAGTCCATCGGCACCTTGTCGACCTGGCCCTGGGTGACCTCGATATAGAAGCCATGCACCTTGTTGAACTGCACGCGCAGATTGGCGATGCCGGTGCGGGCGCGCTCGCGCGCCTCCAGGTCCAAGAGGAAGGCATCGCAGTTCTGGCTGATGCCGCGCAGCTCGTCGAGTTCGGCGTCGAAGCCGGCGGCGATCACGCCGCCGTCGCGCAAGAGCACGGCCGGCTCCTCGGCGATGGCGCGGCTCAGCAGCTCCTCGATATGCGGCGAGGCGGCCAGGCCCTCGGCCAGCTGTGCGATCAGCGGCGCGCCGCTGGGCAGGGTCTGGGCCAGCTCGGGCAGGATCTGCAGGGTCGCGCGCAGGCCGGTCAGCTCGCGCGGCCGCACCTGGCGCAGCGCGACGCGAGCGGCGATGCGCTCGACATC
>NZ_JAQOWX010000038.1:0-43001 GCF_028462495.1 Paucibacter sp. XJ19-41 | reverse complement strand
ACATCGACATCCTCAGCGCACGCTTTGTGCTGCAGCCGGGGCGCTTTGATGTGGTGGTCGCCAGCAATCTGTTCGGCGACATCCTGTCGGATCTGGGGCCGGCGACCACCGGCACGATTGGCCTGGCGCCCTCGGCCAATCTGAACCCGGAGCGCAAGTTTCCCTCGCTGTTCGAGCCGGTGCATGGCTCGGCGCCGGACATCTATGGACAGAACATTGCCAACCCGGTCGCGATGATCTGGTCGGCGGCGCTGATGCTGGACTTCCTGGGCGAGCGGGCCGCGCATGACGCGATCCTGAAGGCCATCGAGACAGTGTTGGTCGAGGGGCCGCGCACGCGCGATCTGGGGGGCCAGGCCTCGACGACCGAGATGGGTGAGGCGCTGGCCGGCCTTCTGGTGCGGACCTGAGGAGCATCCAATGACGCAAGCCCTGACTCTGAACCGCCCCGAGCTGCAGCGCACACAGAACTTCATCAATGCCCGCTGGTGCGAGGCGCTGGACGGCCGGCGCCTGCCGGTCAGCGACCCGGCCACTGATACGGTCTTCACCGAGGTGCCCGACAGCGGCGCCGCCGATGCGCGCGCTGCGGTCGATGCCGCCCATGCGGCCTTGCCGGCCTGGCGCGCGACCCCGGCCCGGCAGCGTGCCCAGCTGCTCAAGCGCTGGCACGCGCTGATCATCGAGCACCAGCAGGACCTGGGCCGGCTGATCTCGCGCGAGCAGGGCAAGCCGCTGGCCGAGGGCCTGGGCGAGGTGTTGTATGCGGCCAGCTATGTCGAGTGGTTTGCCGAGGAGGCCACGCGCATCTGCGGCGATGTGATCGCGCCACCGGTGGCGGGGCGGCGCATGCTGGTGCTGAAGGAGCCGGTCGGCGTGGTCGCGGCGATCACGCCCTGGAACTTCCCGGCCGCGATGATCGCCCGCAAGATCGCGCCGGCGCTGGCGGCCGGCTGCACCGTGGTCGCCAAGCCGGCCGAGGACACGCCGCTGACGGCCCTGGCCCTGGTGGCGCTGGCCGAGCAGGCGGGCCTGCCGGCGGGGGTGCTGAATATCGTCAGCGCCTCGCGCGAGCGCACGCCCGAGGTGGCCGATGTCTGGCTGGCCGATGCACGGGTGCGCAAGATCACCTTCACCGGCTCGACGCCGGTGGGCAAGCATCTGGCGCGCGAGTCGGCCGCCACCTTGAAGAAGCTCTCGCTGGAGCTTGGCGGCAACGCGCCTTTCATCGTCTTCGACGATGCGGATCTGGACGCGGCGGTGGCCGGATTGATGGTGGCCAAGTTCCGCAATGGCGGCCAGACCTGCGTCTGCCCGAACCGCGTGTTCGTGCAGGCGGCCGTGCATGACGCCTTTGTCGAGAAGCTGGCGGCGCGCGTCGGTGCGCTGAAATTGGGGCCGGCCAGTGCGCCGGACTCGCAGATCGGGCCAATGATCAATGCCCGCGCGGTCGACAAGATCGCCCGCCATGTGGCCGATGCGGTGCAACGGGGAGGGCGCGTCGTGGTCGGCGGCCAGCGCTCGGCGCTGGGCCCGAACTACTATGCGCCGACTGTGCTGATCGGTGCCGATGCGGCCATGGCCTGCTCCTGCGAGGAGACCTTCGGCCCGGTGGTTCCGATCACCCGCTTCGAGACCGAGGCCGAGGTGCTTGCCGCCGCGAACGACACGCCCTTCGGTCTGGCCGGCTACTTCTACTCGCGCGATGTCGCGCGCATCTGGCGCGTGGCCGAGGCGCTGGAGACCGGCATCGTCGGCATCAACGAAGGCGCGCTGGCGGCCGAGGCCGCGCCCTTTGGCGGCGTCAAGGAATCGGGCTACGGCCGAGAGGGCTCACGCCATGGTCTGGACGACTATCTGCAGATGAAATACCTCTGCCAGGGCGGACTTTAGTCATTCCAATCCCACGCAGGCTGGGTCGCCGCAGCCGCGCCGCACCAGCACCGGCTCATCGCCCGTCATATCGACCACGGTGGTGGGCTCCATCGTGCAGGCGCCGGCGTCGATGATGACTTGCAGCAGCTTGTCGTAGCGCGCCGCGATCTCCTGCGCGTCGTTCAGCGGCTCGCTCTCGCCGGGCGGGATCAAGGTGGTGGCCAGCAGCGGCTGGCCGAAGATGGCCAGCAGCTCCTGCGTGACGCGGTGATCGGGCACGCGCAGGCCGATGGTGCGGCGCGAGGGGTGCGAGACGCGGCGCGGCACTTCCTTGGTGGCTTCCAGGATGAAGGTGAAGGCGCCCGGCGTGGCGGACTTCAGCAGCCGGTACTGCTTGTTGTCGACCCGCGCATAGCTGGCCAGCTCGCTGAGGTCGCGGCACAAGAGGGTCAGGTGATGCTTGTCATCGACCCCGCGGATGCGGCGCAAGGTCTCGGCGGCGGCCTTGTCGTCCAGATGGCAGACCAGGGCGTAGCTGGAGTCGGTCGGGATCGCGGCGATGCCACCGCTGTGCAGGATCTGCGCCGCCTGCTTCAGGAAGCGGACCTGCGGGTTGTCGGGGTGGACTTCGAAGAGTTGGGCCATGGCCCATTCTCAGTCGGCAATGGTGTCCATGGCCACCGCCGAGGGGGGTGGGCGTTGCGAGCGCCTGACATTGAGCCAGGCCGAGGCCGCGCCGCAGGCCGACAGCACGCCCATGCCCAGCCAGGCATAGCCGTCCGGCACATGGTCGAAGAACAGCCAGCCGATCGCCGCTGCGACCGCGATCTGCACATAGACGAAAGGCATCAAGGTACCGGTCGGCGCCAGGCCCAGCGCCAGGATCAGCAGCAGATGGCCCAGGGTGCCCAGCAGCCCGATGAAGGCCATCAGCGCGAGCTGCCCGCCCGTGGCGGCGCGCAGCGGCTCCAGCACCGGGAAGGGGCCCAGCGCCAGCAGCAGGCTCAGCAGCAGCATGCCGGTCAGGCCGGTGTAGAAATGGGTGGTGTAGGGGCTTTCCAGCGCCGAGAGCTTGGCGGTCAGCACCTGGAAGCTCGCATAGGTCAGCGCGCCGGCCAGCGGGAACAGCACGGCCCAGCCGAACATGCCGCTGCCGGGCCTGATCACGATCAGCGCGCCGGCAAAGCCGCCGATCACCAGGGCCCAGCGCAGGCGCGAGACGCGCTCGTGCAGCACCAGGGCCGCCAGCAGGGTCACGACCACCGGGGTCAGCATATTGATCGCGGTGAACTCGGCCACCGGCATGTATTGCACGCCGTAAAAGCTCATCGCGCTGGTGGCCAGCAGCAGCAGGCCGCGCACCGCCTGGAACTTCGGATGGGCCGAGCGGAAGGCGCCGGCATCGCCGCGCGCGCGCTGCAGCCCCAGCCAGATAGCCATCGTCAGGGCCTGGAAGCTGTAGCGCGCCCACAGGATCAGCAGCACCGGCAGGAAGGCGCCCAGATAGCGGATCGTGCTGTCCATGGACGCGAAGCACGCGGCCATCAGCACGATCAGCGCAATGCCCAGCAGCGGGCGGTGACGGGCGACGCTCAAGATGGAGCGGCGGGGCGGTGGATGCGGTGCTCCAGCGCCTGCCAGACGGGGCTCAGCCGGCCCGACAGATCGGCCAGCCGGCCCAGGTCGGTGTGGCTCTCTTCGGGCGAGTGGAAATCGGAGCCGCGCGAGGCCAGCAGCTCGAACTCCAGCGCGGTCTCGGTGTACTTGGCTGCATCGGCGGCCGAGTGGCTGCCGGTCACGACCTCGACGCCGCGGCCGCCATGGGCGATGAATTCGGTGAACAGCGCGTATTCCTCGGTCGGCGTGAAGCCGTAGCGGGCCGGATGGGCGATCACCGCGATGCCGCCGGCCTCGCGCACCCAGCGCACCGCCTCGCCCAGGCCGGCCCAGCGGTGCTCGACATAGCCGGGCTTGCCCTCGGTCAGGTAGCGGCGGAACACCTCGCTGACATCGCTGCAATGGCCGGCCTCGACCAGGAAGCGCGCGAAATGGGTGCGCGAGATCAGCTCCGGATTGCCCACATAGGTCAGCGCGCCTTCGTAAGCGCCCTTGATGCCCACCTGGGCCAGACCGGCCGCCATTTCTCGGGCCCGCTGCTCGCGCCCGCCCCGGGTGGCGCGCAGGCCGGCGATCAAGGTCTCGTTGCGGTGATCGAAACCCAGGCCGACGATGTGCACGACCCGGCCGGCAAAGCTGACCGAGATCTCGGTGCCGGTCAGATAGCTCATCCCCAGGGCCAGCGCCGCGTCCAGCGCACGCTGCTGGCCGCCGATCTCGTCATGGTCGGTCAGCGCCCACAGCTCCACCCCATTGGCCTTGGCGCGCGCGGCCAGAGCCTCGGGCTCCAGCGTGCCGTCCGAGACCTTGGAATGGCAATGCAGGTCGGCGTTGGTCAGGGGGGTGGTGGTGTTCACCCCGGCATTTTAGGTGGGCGGGGAACTTGGGCGGGGTGGCGGGGCTTTGGGGGGCGTCAGACCTGGGCTGTGTCGGGTGAGCACATAGCGAATGTGCTCGCTCAACCGGTCCGGCAGCTTCGCCTGCAAGGGCATCAGCAGGGAAGAAGGCAGCGAGCGATAGCCGCGCACCCGGGTCGGATCCCCCCGCAGGGATGATTGACGGGCTGCGCATGCTGGCCTCCAATCGGCAGCACGCAAAATCCGGTACTCGTGGCTGTCCGCAAGGGTCGCAACCGTCATGTGTTGCTTTTGCCAGACCCGATACTGCTATGCAAATACACAGCGATACAACGACAAGCCAGAGCTGGCGTGGCCTCCAAGCCAATTCGGGCAGCCTTGATAAGCACACAGACTGCATTAATAAGTGGCTGGGCGGTATCCTCGTAACACGTTAGCATCAAGAAGACGGCATGCAAACCATTAAAGAGTTCTGGGAGTCATTGGTTGATCGCGTTCGAAATCCAATCCTTACGGGCTTTGTGATCGCGTGGGTCATACTCAACTACAAGCTAATTCTTGTTCTGCTCGCTGATGAACACTACACCAAGAAGTTTGAGTACATTGAACGCACTCTATATGCGGATTCAGTCAATTCAACTTTGCAGCTTTTCATCATCCCAATACTATTCTCCGCTGTGTATGTTTTCGTCCTCCCTGGAGTCGCGCTTCTATCCACATGGGCAAGCAGCACATACGAGCGGCTGCACTCCAATGTACGCACAAGCGCACTGCGAGAAATAACAATAACGTCCAAACAACGGGACGAAATAAGGAGGGAGGCTGCGCTCATCGTTGAGAAAGCCCACAAGGAAGCCCAAGATGCAATTGCCGCTCGCATTGATACATCCCGCAGCACACGCGAAAACGTGGTCAAGTTGTTCAGTGCTCTAATGCCAACACTCTTCGAGAGCTTGCAAATCGCTCCAAACTGGAAGGGTCCGATTAGAAAGCCAGAGCATGGCCGTACAGTTGCGGGTACGCCTGAGCAGAATGAATTCCTCGGTAAATATGGAATTCCTGAAAAGTGGGCAGAGCTTTTTATGGCAATGCGCTCCGACGACAGCACCAGAATCGACGCGAAAGAGGCCGCAAAACGTCTGAACGTAACCGAGAGCGAAGCGCTTGGAATCCTTGCGGGATTGTGTGCTCTGGCAATGATGGATATTGATTGGGTTGATAACTCACCATATTTTACGATGCGAGAGAGTTCGTGGGTGGCGTTGCTAAATGGCCGGCCCGCTTGAAATTGTGTGCGAAGGGTGGTTATCTGTGCCTCTCAAGAAACACCACCCAAGCAGTTGATCTGCAATGGTGTTTTCAGTCGGTTTAAACAGCGGGGATGATCTGCAAGTCGAGCTTCCTGGCCCGCTCGGTGAGCTTGCGCAGCACGAGTTCTCGGGAGCGCTCTTCGCAGTAGTCCCCTCCCGCATCGGTGTACTCCTCGCCTTTGGTCATCGCTGTCGGCCTCACCTTGACCATCCAGGGCCGCGAACCCATCCTGTCTAGACAACAAAATGAACATCCGCCCCTACACCCCCACCGATTGGTCTCGCGTATGCGAGATCCACGACGCAGCCCGCCGCGATGAGCTGGCCGCAGCCGGGCTTGGCGATGCCTATCTGACGCTGGCACAGACGGCCAATAACGAAGGCTTCCATGAGTACGAGATTCGTGTCGCCGAGCGCGACGACGGGCATGTCCTGGGGTTCGTGGCTTTCTCGCCGGACGAACTGGCCTGGCTCTACGTCGACCCGCTGTCCTCTGGCAAGGGCGTCGGCTCGGCCCTGATACAGGCGGCGCTTCGCGAGACGGGGGCGGCACTGAGCGCCGAGGTGCTCGACGGCAATAGGGCCGCACTGGCGACCTACAAGAAGGCCGGCTTTGTCGAGACGGGTCAGGCCCATGGGCGCATGCCCGGCAACGAGAGTTTCGCGGTGACGGTCTCAGAGTTGAGGCATCCGGGTCTTGCCTGAGCCGGCCGGGCCAGCCGCCAGCTTGAGCCCGTCAGTAGCCGCGGCATCGCGGCTGGCTAGGGACGGGGGCATCCTTTGACTCGGTGGCGCTCAGTAGTGATATCGGAGCTGAGCAAGCAGAAGTGACTCGCCCTCGATCCTGTAGACCATGCGGTGCTCATCATTGATGCGCCGCGACCAGTAGCCAGAAAGCGCGTGCTTGAGGGGTTCAGGCTTGCCAACTCCAGAGAACGGTTCGCGCTCCACTTCGGCGATGAGCTTGTTGATACGCTCGACCATCTTCTTGTCCTGCTTCTGCCAGAAGAGGTAGTCCTCCCAGGCCTCGTCAGCGAAGATCAGTTTCACTTGGACAGCTTCCGCTCCACACCCTTGCCGGCACCCAGTTGCGTGGTGGCCGAAAGCAATCGCTTGGCATTGGCGGGGTTGCGAAGCAGGTACGCCGTTTCTTCAAGGGCTTGGTAGTCCTCCAACGAGAGCATCACCACCGACTGCTCGCCATTGCGGGTGATGATCAGCGCCTCGTGGTCTTCGCAGACGCGATCCATCGTGCGAGCAAGGTTTGCGCGAGCTGAAGAGTAGGTGATGGCATCCATGGCGAGCTTTCGAGAAGTACATTTTATTGTACAAGTCGAAGCAAGTCAGGTCTACCACGGACAGAAAAGCCCAAGAGCTGCATGACGCCCGGCGTCACGAAGCCGCCGGGCCAGGCCCGCTACGCCATCGCCTCCACAATCATCTGCACCCGCTGCTGCCCCTGGTACTCGTCCAGGCTGAGCCGGTAGGCCAGCAGGCCGCGCTCGGGCACCGGGTCGATGTGGCCGAACCAGATCGCGTCGCGCAGCACACCGCCCTGGCGCAGGCGCAGCTTCAGATGGCGCTCGCCGACGATGCGCTGCGAGATCACCTGCACCTCGTCGCAGAACAGCGGCGCCTCGAAGGCCTGGCCCCAGACCTGGGCGTCGAGTTCGCGCACGGTCTCGGGCGTGAAGGCCTCGGCGGGCAGGGGGCCGTCGGTGCGCAAGGTGCGGGTCAGCGCGGCGGCGTCCAGCCACTCGCGGGCGACCTGCTGCATCGCCGCGTCGAAGGCCTCGAAGCCGTGCTCGACCAAGGTGCAGCCGGCCGCCATCGCATGGCCGCCGAACTTCTTCAGCAGCTCGGGGTGGCGCTTGGACACCAGGTCCAGTGCATCGCGCAGATGAAAGCCGGGGATCGATCGGCCCGAGCCCTTCAGCTGGCCGTCAGCGCCGGTGGCGAACACAAAGGTGGGGCGGTGCAGCCGGTCCTTGAGCCGGCCGGCGACGATGCCGATCACACCCTCGTGGAACTCGGCCTCGTAAATGCACAGGGCCGGCGGGGCGTCGCCCTTGAGTGCCGGGTTCTGCATCAGCTCATCCAGCTTGGCCTCGGCCTGCTCGCGCATACCGGCTTCTATCTCTCGGCGCTCGCGGTTGATCGCATCGAGCTGGCGGGCTAGCTCCAGCGCGCGCGCCGGGTCATCGGTGCACAGGCATTCGATACCCAAGGTCATATCGGACAAGCGGCCCGCCGCATTGATGCGCGGTCCCAAGGCGAAGCCCAGGTCAAAGGCATTGGCGCGCGAGGCATCGCGGCCGGCGGCGCTGAACAGGGCCGCGACGCCGGGCTGCATGCGGCCGGCGCGCATGCGGCGCAGGCCCTGGGCCACCAGGCGTCGGTTGTTGGCGTCGAGTCTGACGACATCGGCCACCGTGCCCAGCGCCACCAGGTCCAGCAGGCCGTCCAGCCGCGGCTGGCTCGCGGCGTCGAAACGGCCGCGCCGGCGCAGCTCGCTGCGCAGCGCCAGCAGCACATAGAAGGCCACGCCGACGCCGGCCAGGTTCTTGCTCTCGAAGCTGCAGCCCGGCTGGTTCGGGTTCACCAGGGCCTCGGCCTCGGGCACGACGGTGACACCATCGACCAGCGCCGGCAGATGGTGATCGGTCACCAGCACCTTCAGGCCCAGGGCCTGGGCATGGGCGACGCCGGCCAGGCTGGCGATGCCGTTGTCCACCGTCATCAGCAGGGCGGGGCGCTGACTTTCAGGGCCTTGCATGGCCAGCTCGACGATGGTGGGCGTCAGCCCGTAGCCGTGGACGGCGCGGTCCGGCACCACATAGCCGACGGTGTCAGGTCTTGCGCCCAGCATCCTGAGGCCGCGCAGCGCGACGCTGCAGGCGGTGGCGCCGTCGCAGTCGTAGTCGGCGACGATGCAGATGCGCGCGCCTGCCTCTATCGTGTCGGCCAGCAGCACGGCGGCTGCGGCCATGCCCTTCATGCCCTCGGGCGGCAGCAGCCGGGCCAGGCCGTCGTCCAGCTCATCTGCCGTGCGCACGCCGCGGGCCGCGAACAGCCGGGCCAGCAGCGGCGAGAGGCCGGCCTGCTCCAGCGCCCAGCTGGCGCGCGGCGAGACCTCGCGGGTCAGCAGCTGCGGCGCGCTCATAGGGCCTCCAGAGCGGCCAGCACATCGCCCTTGGGCGCAGCGAGCTTGTGCCAGAGCTGGCTCAGGCCGCTCCTGGCCTGGGGCCGGTAGTGGCGCGCGAAGCGTTCGCCGCAAAGCGTCAGCTCGACCGGCTGGCCGGCCTCGGCGCGCTGCAGCAGTTCGCGCAGCGGCCCGGCGTCCAGCTGGGCCCAGGCGTCGGCCCAGGCGGCCCAGTCCTCGTTGATCAGCGGCTCGCGCAGCCGGGCGTCGATGAGCAGATCCGGCTGCGGCGCGCGCGGCCGTGCGCGGCCGCAACCGGAGATCCAGACCGAGTTCAGCAGCAGCGCGCCGCGCGCCTCGCGGGCCTCGTTCAGCGCGTGGCGGTGCAGCAACATCTGCAGCTCGTTTTGCAGGCTGCGCAGACGCCGCGCCTCGGGCATCCAGGGGTCGACATTGCGGTTGATGACGCGCTCCAGGCTGGCGCTCGGCAAGTCGGCCAGGCTCTCATGCGCGACATACCAGCGGGTCGGCGCGCCCCAGGCCATGGTCCAGCCCTCATCAGCAGGGAACAGCCAGGCCAGCGATTCGAAGAAGGCGCGCGACTCGGCCTCGTTGAGCTTCAGCGCCTGCGGGTTGAAGGCGGTGATCTGGTCGCTGCCGACCGACAGATGCAGCGGCGTCAGCAAGGCCCAGGCCTTGGCCTCGACCGCGATGCCGTCATCGGCGGCCTGGGCCGCCGCAAAGGGCAGCGGGGTGTCGGCGGTCCAGCCCCAGTGGGCGGCCAGGGCCAGCTCCAGCGGGGTGTGGGGGCTGTATTCGTCGCTGCCCAGGCTTCTGTCGGGGGCCAGCCGGCCCAGCAGGGCGGCCAGGCGGGGCAGGGCCAGGGTCTGGGCGGCGTGGCGGCCGGCCTCGCCCAGGGCGCTGGCGTGGGGAATCATCAGATGCATGGCGCGATTATCGAGGCCGGCCGCTGTCACCCATTCTTCACGGCCTCGCCACGGCGCCGACATCGGCGGTGCCCATGCTGAAGGACCATGAAGCGAGCCCACGACATGGACCCGAGCGATGCCCCCGACGAGCGCGGCAGCCTGCGCTTTCGCACCGTCTGGATTTCGGACCTGCATCTGGGCACGCCGGGCTGCCAGGCCGAGGCCTTGCTCGACTTCCTGCGCGAAGTCGAATGCGAGCAGCTCTTCCTGGTCGGCGACATCATCGATGGCTGGCAGCTGCGGCGCAGCTGGTACTGGCCGCAGGCGCACAACGATGTGGTGCAGAAGCTGCTGCGCAAGGCGCGCAAGGGCTGCCGCGTGGTCTTCATCCCCGGCAACCATGACGAGTTCGCCCGCAAGTATCTGCAGCACAGCTTCGGCGGCATCGAGGTGGCCGAGGAGTGGATACACGAGACGGCCGATGGCCGCAAGCTCTGGGTCACGCACGGCGATCTGTTCGACGGCGTGATCCAGTGCGCCAAATGGCTGGCCCATGTCGGTGACACGGCCTACGAGTTCACCTTGAAGCTCAACCGCTATCTGAACTCACTGCGCGCGCGCCTGGGCCTGCCCTACTGGAGCCTGTCCAAATACCTGAAGCTCAAGGTCAAGCGCGCCGTCAGCTATGTGTCCGATTTCGAGGAGGCGCTGGCCCGCGAGGCGCGCAAGCGCGGCGTGCAGGGCGTGGTCTGCGGCCATATCCACCATGCCGAGCTGCGCGATATCGACGGCATCCTCTACGCCAACGATGGCGACTGGGTCGAGAGCCTGACCGCCCTGGTCGAACATGCCGATGGCCGGCTCGAGATCCTGGACTGGAGCGCGCTGCGCGCGGCGGCCCCAGAACCCGTCACAAAGCGACTGGTGTCCGTCATGAAAATGTCATCCACCGTTCATAAAATCATTCAATGACGCTGCCGGCTACGCCTTCGCTCGCCCTGCTCAATCGCGAGCAGGCCATCCTCGAATTCAATCGGCGTGTGCTGGCCCAGGCCCAGCGCGACGATGTGCCGCTGCTGGAGCGGCTGCGCTATATCTGCATCGTCTCGTCCAACCTCGACGAGTTCTTCGAGGTGCGCTTCGCCGACATGCTGGAGGCGGCCCGCGACCCGGCCAGCCAGGTCAGCAGCCGCGATGTCGAGCGGGTCGGCCGTGCCGCCCATGTGCTGATCGACCAGCAGTACGCGATCTTCAACGAGCAGGTGATGCCGGTGCTGTTGAAGGAGCATATCTGCATCCTCAACCATGCCGACCGCAACGAGGAGCAGCGCCGCTGGGTCGGCAAGTTCTTCGAGCGCGAGGTGCGGCCGCTCTTGATGCCGGTGGGCCTGGATCCGGCCCACCCCTTCCCGCAGGTGGCCAACAAGTCGCTGCACTTCATCGCGCGCCTGTCGGGCAAGGACGCCTTCGGCCGCGACAACCGCATCGCCATCGTCAAGGTGCCGCGCGTGCTGCCGCGCGTGATCAAGCTGCCCGAGGCGATCAGCGGTGGCCAGCAGGCTTTTGTGCTGCTGACCAGCGTGATCCGCGCCCATCTGGAGGAGCTGTTTCCGGGGCGCCAGGTCGAGGCCTTCTCGCAGTTTCGCGTCACCCGCGATTCCGACCTGGAGGTCGACGAGGAGGAGATCGCCAACCTGCGCCATGCCTTGCGCTCGGGGCTGACGACCCGGCATTTCGGCCGCGCGGTGCGGCTGGAGGTGGTCAACACCTGTCCGGAGGAGCTGTCGCAGTTTCTGCTGGAGCAGTTCGTGCTGCCGCCGGCGGCGCTCTACCGTGTCAACGGCCCGGTCAATCTGGTGCGGCTGAACGAGCTGATCGACCAGACCGACGCGCCCGCGCTGCGCTTTGCGCCGCACGAGCCGGTCTGGCCCGAGGGTCGGCTGCCGCGCGGCAAGTCCATCATCGACCGCATCAAGAAGGCCGATGTGCTGCTGCACCACCCCTTCGAGAGCTTCGAGCCGGTGCTGGAGTTCCTGCGCGAGGCGGTGCATGACCCCGATGTGCTGGCCATCAAGCAGACGGTCTACCGCACCGGCAGCAAGTCCGAGCTGATGGACCTCTTGATCGAGGCGGCGCGGCGCGGCAAGGAGGTGATGGTGGTCGTCGAGCTGAAGGCGCGCTTCGACGAGGAGGCCAATATCAACTGGGCCGAGCGGCTGGAGGCGGTCGGCGCCCAGGTGGTGTACGGCATCGTCGGCTACAAGACCCATGCCAAGCTGCTGATGGTGATGCGCCGCGAGATGCACGGTGGCAAGCCGGTGCTGCGCCGCTACGCCCATCTGTCGACCGGCAACTACAACCCCAAGACCGCGCGGCTCTACACCGACCTGGGCTATCTGACCGCCGACCCCGACATCACGGCCGATGCCGACACGGTGTTCCGCCAGCTTGCCTCGCTGGGCAAGATCAAGGCGCCCAAGCGCCTGTTGCTGGCGCCCTTCAATATGCACAGCCGCATGATGGAGTTCCTGCAGCAGGTCACCGAGGCCGCGCGCGCCGGCTATGCGGCGCGGGTGGTGCTGAAGATCAATGCGCTGACCGATGCCGAGCTGATCGGCGGTCTGCTCGCGGCCGGCCAGGCCGGCGCGCGGGTGGATCTGATCGTGCGGGGCGCCTGCATGCTGCCGCCGGGGCTGCCGGGCGTCAGCGAGAACATCCTGGTGCGCTCGGTGGTGGGGCGTTTTCTAGAGCACTCGCGCGTCAGCTATTTCCGCTGGGGCGATGGCGAGGAGCAGGAGGCGCTGTACCTGTCCAGCGCCGACTGGATGAGCCGCAATATGTTCCGCCGCATCGAGGTGGCCTGGCCGGTGTTGGACCCCAAGCTGCGCCAGCGCGTCATCGACGAGGCGCTGCAGCCCTATCTGCACGACAGCCTGGATGCCTGGCAGCTGGGCCCCGACGGCCATTCCAACCGCATCTCCGACAGCGGCGTCAGCGCCCAGCAGGTGCTGATGCGGCACTTCGGGCCGGACTGAGCCGGCCCCGGGGCACTCAGGCCTGCAAGCGCAGGACGCCCTTGGTCACGCCTGCAGCCGCAGGCAAGCGCTGATCACGCCTGCAGTCGCAGGCTCAGGGCCCCGTTGCGCGTCCAGGCCTCGGCCTCCTCGCGCAGCAGGTAGACCGCGCGCGGCTGCTGCGCCGCCCAGCGCTGGGTCAGGCTCAGCAGCACGCCTTGCTTGTCGCGCGTCAGTTTCAGCGCCTGCGGACTGACGGCGCTGCGCCCATGGCAGGCCAGCACGGCCAGACGCAGGGCCAGCAGCTGCCAGACAAAGTCGGCATCGGGCAGCTTGGCCTCCAGCTTGCGCAGGCCGCCGCGCTGGCCCAGCGCCAGATCGGCCAGGCGGCGCAGCTGGCTTTGCGAGAAGCCGGCCGCGTCGACATGGGACAGCAGATAGGCACTGTGGCGGTGATGGTCGTGGTGCGACACCATCATGCCGATCTCGTGCAGCGCGGCGGCCCAGCCCAGCTCGCGCTGCAGCTCGCGCGGCGCCTGCGGCTGCAGCTGCTTGTACAGGCCCAGGGCCAGCTGCCGCACGCGCTGGGCCTGCCCGGTGTCGACGCCGAAGCGCTGCTGCAGCGCCGTGACCGAGTGGTCGCGCATATCGCCCAGCGTCGCATGGCGCTCGGCCTCCAGGCGCTCGGCCAGATCGAAGATCACGCCCTGGCGCAGCGCGCCCTTGGTGGGCAGCAGCTCCTCGATGCCGAACTGAGTCAGCAAGGTGTAGAGAATGCACAGCCCGCCGCCGACCACCGCGCGGCGGTCCTCCTTCAGGCCGGGCAGCTTGAGCTTGTCGACATGGCCCATCTGCAGGCATTGGGCGATGCACCAGCGCAAGGCCTCGGGCGTGATGCGGCCGTCGGTGATACCGCTGCCGGCCAGCAGCTGCGAGACCGCGCCCACCGTGCCGGAGGAGCCCAGCGCCTCGCGCCACAGCGTGCGGTCGAACAGGCTCAGCGCCTCCTCCAGCTCGGCGCCGGCCGCCACCTGGGCGGCGCGGAAGGCCTCGGCCGTGAACAGGCCTTCGGGGAAAAAGCGCATCGACAGGCTGACGCTGCCGACCTGGAAGCTCTCGGCCGTGATGGGGGTGCGGCCCTGGCCCAGAATCATCTCGGTGGAGCGGCCGCCGATGTCGATCACCAGGCGCGGCTTGTCCGAGGCCTGCAGACGCGCCACGCCGGCATAGATCAGGCGCGCCTCTTCGCGGCCGGAGATCACCTCGATAGCGAAGCCCAGCAGCTGCTCGGCGCGGCGCAGGAACTCGTCGCGGTTGCGCGCCTCGCGCAGGGTCTGGGTGGCGACCGCGCGCACCTGCTGCGGCGCGAATCCCTGCAGCCGTTGCGCAAAGCGGGCCAGGCAATCGAGGCCGCGCTGCATGGCCGCCTCGGTCAGCCGGCCCTCGGCATCAAGACCTGCCCCCAGGCGCACGGTCTCCTTCAGATACTCCAGCCGCTTGTACTGCTCTCGGTGCAGCTGGGCGATCTCCAGGCGAAAGCTGTTGGAGCCCATGTCGATGGCGGCAAGCGTGGACGGTGCGTTCAGGGTGGCGGGCAAACTCATGGCGGGGGATTGTCGCGGCAAACCAAGGCGCGCCGATGGCAGCCACCTAGAATCCGCTGTCCCTGCAACGCAACACCTGTCACAGGAGAGTCTGAAATGCCGAAGGAAGATGTGGAGAGCCTGCATCCGGGACGCGACTTCAACCGCCGCGATTTCGTCCACACCGCGGTCGGCAGCGGCTTTGCCGCCGCCGTGCTGCCGGTGATGGCCCAGACCGTGATCAAGACCGACAGCCAGGGCCTGGAGGTTGGCGAGGTGATGATCACGGCGGGCGACTTCAAGCTGCCGGCCTACCGCGCCCAGCCCGCCGGCGCCAAGAATCCGCCAGTGATCCTGGTGATCAGCGAGATTTTCGGTGTGCACGAGCACATCGCCGATGTGGCACGGCGTTTCGCGAAGCAGGGTTATCTGGCGATTGCGCCGGAGCTGTTCGTGCGCCAGGGCGATGCCGGCAGCTACGGTGAGACCGCCAAGCTGATCGCCGAGGTGATCAACCAGGTGCCGGACGCGCAGGTGATGGCCGATCTGGATGCCACCGTGGCCTGGGCCAAAGCCCAGGGCGGCGATACCTCGCGGCTGGCCATCACCGGCTTTTGCTGGGGCGGCCGCATCACCTGGCTCTACACGGCCCACAACCCGGGCGTGAAGGCCGGCGTGGCCTGGTACGGGCGCCTGGTGGGGCAGTCGGTGCCGCTGCAGCCCAGGTTTCCTATCGATGTCACCGGCCAGTTGCATGCCCCGGTGCTGGGCCTGTACGGCGGCCAGGATGCTGGCATCCCTCTTGACACGGTTGATAAGATGAAGTCTGCCCTGGCCCAAGGCTCGGCGGCCGCCAAGCGCAGCGAGTTCCATCTCTATGCCGAGGCGCCGCATGCCTTCCATGCCGACTACCGCCCCAGCTACCGCAAGGAAGCGGCCGAGGATGGCTGGAAGCGCTGTCTGCGCTGGCTGAAGGCGAACGGCGCGGGCTGAGCCGCGCCGGCCTGGCGGCGAACCGCGTCCGAGACTCGATCGGGCGCGGTTTGTTTTTGTTCACTGGATTTTCATGACTCTTTTCTACATCGTGCTCGCCACCCTGGTGGGCGGGCTGCTGTCGGTGCTGATCGCGGCCAGCCTGACCGTCGGGTTGCTGGGGCGCGTGGTCAAGCACCTGGTCAGCCTGTCGACCGGCGTGCTGCTGGGTACGGCCTTGCTGCATGTGCTGCCCGAGGCTTTCGAGGGCCAGGCCAGCCCGCATGAGCTGTTCCTGGTGCTGCTGGGCGGGCTGATGTTCTTCTTCCTGCTGGAGAAGGCCGAGCTGTACCGCCATACCCATCACCACGAGGGCGACGGCCACCACCATCACCACCACTTCGATTCGGAGCAGGCGGGGCGCGGCGGGCTGGCCGTGCTGGTGGGCGACTCGATCCACAATTTCTGCGACGGCATCATCATCGCCGCGGCCTTTCTGGCCGACACCCATCTGGGCTTCGTCACCGCGATGGCCATCATCGCTCACGAGATTCCGCAGGAGGTGGGCGACTACATCGTGCTGCTGAACGCCGGCTTCTCGCGCGCCAAGGCCCTGCTCTACAACGCGATCTCGGGCCTGGCGGCGGTGGTCGGCGGAGTGCTGGGCTACTTCGTGGTCGGCCCCTGGCAGGACCTGTTTCCCTACCTGCTGGTGGCGGCGTCCAGCAGCTTCATCTATGTGGCGGTGGCCGATCTGATCCCGCAGCTGCAGCGCCGCCTGCCCTGGCGCGAAACCGCCGCCCAGCTGGCCTGGCTGGCGGCGGGCCTGGGGCTGGTTCTGGTCTTGGTGGGCGGCAGCCACGCGCATTGAGCGGCTGCTGCACGGGCCCTTAGCATGGGGCCATCAGCGCACCACCAACACCGGGATCGTGCAGTGGGTTAGCAACTTCTGGGTCTCGCTGCCCAGCAGCATGGCCTGAAAGCCGCGCCGACCATGCGAGGCCATCACGACCAGATCGGCCTCATGCGTCTTGGCGTGTTCGATCACCGCTTCCCAGGCGTGCAGGGCCTCGACCGTGTGACCCTCGCAGGGCACGCCGGCGGCTTCGGCCGCGGCCACGACCTCCTTGACCCGGGCGCTGGCGATGCGCTCCTGGGCATCGAAGAACTCCTGCGGCGGGGTCGGCTGCATCTCGGAGACGGCGCTGTAGGGGAAAGGCTCCTTGACGCTGACCGCATAGAGGCGGGCGCCGTGGATCTTGGCCAGCTGGACGGCGGTGCCGACGGCCTTGGCCGTGATTTCGGAGCCGTCGGTCGGGACAATGATGCGCTTGAACATGGCGATCCTCCTTGTGCCTGGCACCCCGGGGTTCGGGGTTGGGTTGATCTTGCCTTGCCGCGCCCGGCTTGTCTTGCGCTATCTCAAGCTCGGCTCAGCCCAGGGCCACCGGGCGCCGCGGGTCGGACGACCATTCGCTCCACGAACCTGGATAGAGCGCGGACCCGACCAGGCCCGCATGCGCCATCGCCAGCAGGTTGTGGCAGGCGGTGACGCCTGAGCCGCACTGGTGCACCGTCTGGGCCGGCGCATAGGGCGCCAGCAGGGCACTGAATTCCTGCCTGAGTTGCTCGGCCGGCAGGAACCGGCCATCAGGCCCCAGATTGCTCTTGAACAGGCGGTTGCTGGCGCCGGGGATGTGACCGGCCTTGGCGTCCAGCGGCTCGACCTCGCCACGAAAGCGCTCGCCGGCGCGGGCATCGATCAGGCGCACCCGGCCCAGGCTGGCCTGCAGGCGATCGGCATCCAGCGCCTGCACCAGCGGCGGGCCGGGTTTGAAATCGCCGGCCCGCTGCGGCGGCAGCTCGGTGCTCAGCGCGCCGGCCGAGGCCAGCCAGGCCTGCAGGCCGCCGTCCAGCACGGCCACATCGGCATGGCCCAGCCACTGCAGCATCCACCAGGCGCGCGCCGCATACATGCCGCCCTGGGCGTCGTAGCAGACCACCTGGCTGTCATGCCTCAGGCCCAGCGTCGCCAGCCGCTCGGCAAAGGCCTGGCGCTCGGGCAGCGGGTGGCGGCCATTGCTTCCTGTCTTGGGGGCGCTGAGATCGCGGTCCAGATGCAGATAGTGGGCGCCGGGCAGATGGCCTTGCGCGTAGGCGCGCTCGCCGGCACCGGTGTCGGCCAGATCGAAGCTCAGATCCAGCAGCAGCACGGGGCGCTCGGCCTGGGCCAGCAGGGCTTGCAGTTGCAGTGCGGAAACCAGGGTGTGATGGCTCATGATTCTGTGACCGAGTGTTGCCTGTCCTTGGGGGTGCTGCGGGCCCGCCGCACGGTGGCGGCCAGGCCGGCCGCGATGATCAGCGTCATGCCGGCCAGGGCCGTCCAGGTGATCGCGTCGCGGAACAGCAGCGCGCCGTAGATGAAGGAGAACACGATGCCCAGGTACTGCAGGCTGGCATTGACCAGGGTGCTGCCGCGGCCGTAGGCACGCGTCATCATCAGTTGGGCGGCGGTGGCCAGCAGGCCCACCGCCAGCAGCAGGGCCGCGCCTTCGAGGCTGTGGGCATGCAGCTCGCCGAAACCCAGGGTGCCCAGTGCGCCGGCCAGCACGCCGCCCAGCGAGAAATAGAACACGATGCGGTCTTCCGGCTCGCCGGCCCGGCCCAGCGAGGTGACCTGCAGATAGGCCAGCGCCGACAACATGCCCGAGAGCAGGCCGGCCAGGCCATGCCAGAGCTGCTGCTGGTCCAGCGTCGGCCGCAGCACCAGCGCCACGCCGACAAAGCCCAGGAGCACCGCCCCGACCAGGCGACCGTCGACCCGGGCGCTGCCCAGCATCACCGCACCGCCGATCAGGAACAGCGCCATCCAGACCGAGGACATGTAGTTCAGCGTCATCGCGGTGGCCAGCGGCAGCTTGCCAATCGAGTAGAACCACAGCGACAGCGCCAGCACGCCCGACAGGCTGCGCCAGAAATGCATGGCCGGCACCCGGGTGCGCAAGGTCTGACCCTGCCAGCGGCACAGCGCGGCCATCATCAGCACGCCGATCAGGCCCCGGTACATGACGATCTCACTGGCGTCATAGTGCGCGGAAGCGAGCTTGACGCAGACCCCCATCGTGGCGAACAGAAAGGTGGCGCAAATCATCAGCAAGGGGGCAGACATCGGCCGATTGTCGCGGCAGACGCAGAAAAAACGCCCCGGCAGCAGGCGGCGCGGGGCGTTTGGCGTATGCGAGCTGAAGGCGGCAAGTCGCGCGCCGGGCCGCTCCCAAGAGCGGCGTGACCCCCTCGGGGGGGTGTCCCTGTACTCAGGGCAGGGGGCTCACGTTGATCAGCCGACGAACTTCATTTCGCGGCGGTACCACTCGTGGAAATGCTTCATGCCGTCTTCCATCGGGCTCTGGTAGGGGCCGACCTCATTGTCGCCGCGCTCCATCAGCGCGCGCCGGCCCTGGTCCATGCGCAGCGCGATCTCGTCGTCCTCGACGCAGGTTTCCATATAGGCGGCCTGCTGGGCCTCGACGAAGTCGCGTTCGAAGGCGGCGATTTCCTCGGGGTAGTAGAACTCGACGATATTGGTGGTCTTCTGCGGACCCTTAGGGTGCAGGGTCGAGACCACCAGCACATGCGGATACCACTCCACCATGATGTGGGGGTAGTAGGTCAGCCAGATCGCGCCCTGCTCGGGTGGCGCGCCATTGCCGAACTGCAGCACCTGCTCATGCCATTTGGCATAGGTGCTGGAGCCGGGCTTGCCGAGGGCCTGCTTGATGCCCACGGTCTGCACCGAGTGGTGGCGGCCGAACTCCCAGGCCAGGTCCTCGCAGCTGACGAACTGACCCAAGCCCGGGTGGAAGGGCCCGACGTGATAGTCCTCCAGATAGACCTCGATAAAGGTCTTCCAGTTGTAGTCGCACTCATGTACATGAACCTTGTCCAGCACATAGCCGCTGAAGTCCAGCTGGCCGGCCGTGCCCAGCTTGGCCAGCGAGGCGGCCACATCATGGCCGTTGTCCTCGAACAGCAGGCCATTCCACTCGCGGATCTTGTAGCGGTTCAGGTTCAGGCAGGGGTCCTGCTCGAAATGCGGTGCGCCGATCAGCTCGCCTTTCAGGTCATAGGTCCAGCGGTGCAGCGGGCAGACGATATTGCTGCGGGTGTTGCCGCGCCCGCGCAGCATCACTGCCTGGCGATGCCGGCAGACATTGGACAGCAGTTCGATGCCTTGCGGCGTGCGCACCAGCGCGCGGCCCTCGCCCTCCTGAGGCAGGGCGTAGTGGTCGCCGATCTCGGGCACGGCCAGCGCGTGTCCCAGATAGCGCGGGCCGTGCTGGAAGATCAGTTCCTGCTCCCTGCGGAACAGGCCCTCATCGAAGTAGGACGTAACAGGCAGCTGAGTTTTGGCGCTGCGTTCAAGAACCGAGAGAGTGAGGCTCAGGTCGGACATGATCCAAGAGGGTCTCCAAGAAACCAATGTCAACCCCCCGGCTCGTTGCCGTGCGCAGCACAGGGCTGCGCGCGTGAGACCGGGTTTGTGTCAAAAAAGCCCGGTGGTGCCGGGCTCGGGAGGGGCACGCTGCCACGCCATGATGGCCGGGAGCGAGGGGCGCATTGTACCCAGCTCGGTGCGTACCCGCCTTGAGCGGGCGCAATGAAGGTAAAGAGCGGGTAAAGGCAAGCTCAGAGAGGCCTGTTGTGGCGGGTAGCTGACAGCCCTCTTGGGGGTGAATGGGCACCGAGGGTTGACCCGATACAATGGCGGTTTCGCGTTTTGCAATGACCAAGACCTCTGCCGCCGCCAAGAAGGCGTCCACCACGGACGCGGTTTCAGCCAGTTACGAGCAGGCGCTCGGCGAACTGGAGCGTTTGGTGGCGACGATGGAAGCGGGTCAGTTGCCGCTCGATCAGTTGCTGGACAGCTACCGGCGCGGCGCGGAGTTGCTTGGTTTCTGCCGCACTCGACTGCAGGCCGTAGAACAACAAGTCAAGGTTCTGGAGGGTGGGGAATTGAAGCCATGGGAGGACTCTTAAGCGTGGATGCCGGAGTTTTTGAACAATGGGTGCAGCGTTCGCTGTGCTCTTATGAAGAATCGTTGGACGCCTGGGTGCCGGAATCGGCCCCGGCCGGCCTTGGTGTGGCCATGCGCTATGCGGTGCTGGAAGGCGGCAAGCGCCTGCGTCCCCTGCTGGTGCTGGCCGCTTGCGATGCGGTGCAGGGCGAGTCCGAGGCGGCGATGCGTGCGGCCTGTGCGGTCGAGCTGATCCATGCCTATTCGCTGGTGCATGACGATATGCCCTGCATGGACAACGACGTGCTGCGCCGCGGCAAGCCGACCGTCCATGTGGCTTTCGGCGAGGCCCAGGCCATGCTGGCCGGCGATGCGATGCAGGCCCTGGCCTTCGAGGTGCTGACGCCCGACAGCGGTGTGGCACCGGCGCTGCAGGCGCGGCTGTGCGCGCTGCTGGCCCGTGCGTCGGGCCATGCCGGCATGGCCGGCGGTCAGGCCATCGATCTGGCCAGTATTGGCAAGGCGCTGGACGAGGCCGAGCTGCGCGATATGCACCGCCGCAAGACCGGCGTGTTGCTGCAGGCCAGCGTGCTGATGGGCGCGGCCTGCGGCGTGACTACGCCGGCGGCCTGGGACGGGCTGGCCAAATATGGTGCCGCCATCGGCCTGGCTTTCCAGGTGGTGGACGATATCCTGGATGTGACGCAAGATTCCGAAGTGCTGGGCAAGACGGCCGGCAAGGACCAGGATGCCAACAAGCCGACTTACGTGTCGGTGTTGGGCCTGGAGGCTGCGCGTCGCTATGCGGACAAGTTGCGGGACGAGGCGCATCAGGCGCTGATCGCCAGCGGCTTGCCCAACACGGCTTGGTTGAGCCTGCTGGCCGACAAGGTCGTCGAGCGGGATAACTGACTTGAGAGCCAGTTACGCTACCACTGAGAGCTGGGGAACACCATGAACAAGACCCTGCTGAACCAAATCAACAGCCCCGCCGATTTGCGCCGATTGCCGCGCAGCGATCTGGCGCGCTTAGCCGATGAGTTGCGCGCCTTTGTGCTGGACTCGGTGTCCAAGACCGGTGGCCATCTGGGATCGAATCTGGGCACGGTCGAGCTGACCGTGGCCCTGCACTATGTGTTCAACACCCCGCAGGACCGCCTGGTCTGGGATGTGGGCCACCAGACTTACCCGCACAAGATCCTGACGGGCCGGCGCGAGCGCATGGGCACGCTGCGCCAGCTCGACGGCATCAGCGGCTTCCCCCGCCGCGACGAGAGCGAGTACGACACCTTTGGCACCGGCCACTCCAGCACCTCGATCTCGGCGGCCCACGGCATGGCCATGGCCGCCAAGCTCAAGGGTGAGGACCGCAAGGTCGTCGCCATCATCGGCGATGGCTCGATGACGGCCGGCATGGCCTTCGAGGCGTTGAACAACGCCGGCGTCGCCCATGGCGGCCTGCTCGGCGATGTGCTGGTGATCCTGAACGACAACGATATGTCGATCAGCCCGCCGGTCGGCGCGCTGAACAAGTATCTGGCGCGGCTGATGAGCGGCAAGTTCTACGCCACTGCGCGCGAGGGCGCCAAATCGGTGCTGAAGAACACGCCGCTGTACGAGTTTGCGCGCCGCTTCGAGGAGCACACCAAGGGCATGGTCGTGCCCGGCACGATCTTCGAGGAGTTCGGCTTCAACTATGTCGGCCCGATCGACGGCCATGATCTCGATTCGCTGATTCCCACGCTGGAGAATCTGCGCGGCAAGAAGGGCCCGCAGTTCCTGCATGTGGTGACCAAGAAGGGCCAGGGCTACAAGCTGGCCGAGGCCGATCCGGTCAAGTACCACGCCGCCTCGGGCAAGTTCGATCCCGCCGTCGGCTTCGTCAAGCCGGTGACGCCGCCCAAGACCACCTTCACCCAGGTGTTTGGCGACTGGCTGTGCGATATGGCCGAGCTGGACAAGCGCCTGGTCGGCATCACGCCGGCGATGCGCGAGGGCTCGGGCATGGTGGACTTCCACAAGCGCTTCCCGACCCGCTATCACGACGTCGGCATTGCCGAACAGCATTCGGTCACCTTCGCGGCCGGCCTGGCCTGCGAGGGGCTGAAGCCGGTGGTGGCGATCTACTCGACCTTCTTGCAGCGTGCCTATGACCAGATGGTGCACGATGTGGCGATCCAGAATCTGCCGGTCGTGTTCGCGCTGGACCGCGCCGGCCTGGTCGGCGCCGACGGTGCCACCCACGCCGGCAACTACGACATCGCCTACACCCGCTGCATCCCCAATATGGCCGTGCTGACGCCGGCCGACGAGAACGAGTGCCGCCAGGCCTTGTTCACCGCCTTCCAGCACAACGGTCCGGTGACGGTGCGTTACCCGCGCGGTGCCGGGGCGGGCGTCGTGCCCGAGAAGGCCATGTCGGCTCTGCCCTGGGGCAAGGGCGAGCTACGCCGGCACGGCTCGCGCATCGCGATCCTGAGCTTCGGAACCCTGTTGTACCCGGCGTTGAAGGCGGCCGAGTCGCTGGACGCGACGGTGGCGAATATGCGCTTCGCCAAGCCGCTCGATCATGAGCTGGTCGCCGAACTGGCGCGCAACCATGACGCGCTGGTGACGGTGGAGGATGGTTGCCTGATGGGCGGTGCCGGCTCGGCCGTGCTGGAGTCGCTGCAAGCCGCCGGGCTGGCGGTGCCGGTGCTGCAGCTGGGTCTGCCCGACGAGTTTGTCGAGCATGGCGACCCGGCCAAGCTGATGGCCTTGTGCGGGCTGGATGCCGCCGGCATCGAGCAGAGCATCCTGAAGCGCTTCGGTGCGCGGCCCACGCTGGCCCGGGCCGCTAACAGCTAAACGGGCAAGCGGTCTTGCAGCGCGGCCGCATGGCTGCGCAGGCAGTCCAGCAGGTCTTGCACCAGCGGCTGGGCTGGGCGGTACTGGGGCAGTAGCGCGCTGACCCGGAACGGCACCGATACCGCAAACCGCCGAAGCTGCAGACTCGGCCCGGCGCAGGCCAGGGCCGTCAGCGGATTGACAATGGCCAGGCCCAGGCCGGCCTGCACCATCGCGCAGACGGCGGCCGCGCTGTGGGTCTCGATGGCCAGCCGGCGCCGCACGCCGGCGGCCGCAAAAATCGCATCGAACTGAAGCCGGTACGGATCCTCGGTCGAGAGGCTGACGAAGGCCTGGCCCTCGAAATCGGCCGGCTCGAGCACGGTCTTGGCCAACAGCGCGTGACCGGCCGGCAGCACGCACACCTCATCGCCCTGCCACAGCGGCTCCAGCCGTGTGCCGGCCGCCGCCTGGGCCTGCTCGCTGAGGCCCAGATCGAAGCGCTGTGCCGTCATCCATTCCTCCAGCAGCGGCGACTCCTGCGGCGTGATCGACAGTTCGGCCGCCGGGTGACGCTGCACAAAGGCGGCGCAGGCGCCGGGCAGCAGCGCATGGCTCAAGGCCGGCAGGCACAGCACCGCGAGCCGGGTCTGCTCGGCCCGGCCCAGCTGGGCTGCGCGCTCTGTGACCCGGTACAGGCCCTGATAGCTGCGTTCGACCTCGTCGAACAGGGCCAGCGCCCGGGCGGTGGCGCGCAGCCGGCCCTGCTGGCGCTCGAACAGCGCATAGCCCAGCAACTGCTCCATGCGGGCCAGCTCGCGGCTGACGGTGGGCTGTGAGCTGTGCAGCAGGCCGGCCGCGCCGGTGACGCTGCCGGCCGTCATCACGGCACGGAACACCTCGATATGACGATGGGTCAACATCACCGAACCATATCAGGATTGAATGGGTTCTAGAAATGAAAGCATTTGAATGAATGGATGGGCGCTGGCATGCTGCCTGCCATATCCCGACTGCCTACGAGCACGCCATGCCCCGTTCCCATTCCGCCCCCTTGCTCTGGTCGCTGGCCGAGCGCTTCGGCACCCCGTTGTGGGTGGATGACGCGGCGCTGATCCGCCAGCGCATTGCCGAGCTGAAGGCCTTCGACACCGTGCGTTTCGCCCAGAAAGCCTGCTCCAACACCCATGTGCTGCGCCTGATGCGAGAGCAGGGGGTGAAGGTCGATGCGGTGTCGCGCGGCGAGATCCTGCGAGCGTTGAGGGCCGGTTTCGAGACCGGCGGCGACGAGATCGTCTTCACCGCCGACCTCTTGGACCGCGAGACGCTGGCCACGGTGGTCGAGCACCGCGTGCCGGTCAATGCCGGCTCGATCGATATGCTGGGTCAGCTGGGCGCCGCATCGCCCGGCCATCCGGTCTGGCTGCGCATCAACCCCGGTTTCGGCCACGGCCACAGCAACAAGACCAATACCGGTGGAGAGCACAGCAAGCACGGCATCTGGCATACCGAGCTGGGCGCGGCGCTGGCGGCCGTCAGAACCCATGGCCTTAGGCTGGTGGGCCTGCATATGCATATCGGCTCGGGTGTCGATTACAGCCATCTGAGCCAAGTCTGCGGCGCGATGGTCGAGCTGGTGCGCCAGGCCAGTGCGGCCGGCCATGATCTGCAGGCCATCTCGGCCGGCGGCGGCCTATCCATTCCCTACCGTGACGGCGAGGCGGTGATCGACACCGCCCACTACTTCGGCCTCTGGGATGCCGCGCGCCAGCAGGCCGAGGGCATTGTCGGCCATGTATTGGGGCTGGAGATCGAGCCGGGCCGCTTCCTGGTGGCCGAATCCGGCCTGCTGCTCAGCGAGGTGCGGGCCACCAAGAATGCCGGCCGCAATCACTTCGTGCTGGTCGACGCCGGCTTCAACGAGCTGATGCGCCCGGCCATGTATGGCAGCTATCACGCGATGAGCCTGCTGGCCAAGGACGGGCAGCCGCGCCCCGGTCGGCCCAGCGTGGTGGCCGGCCCGCTGTGCGAGTCGGGCGATGTGTTCACCCAGGAAGATGGCGGCGTGGTCGTGCCGCGCGAGCTGCCGCAAGCCCAGGTCGGCGACCTGCTGGTGATCCATGACACCGGCGCCTATGGCGCCTCGATGTCCAGCAACTACAACAGCCGGCCGCTGATCGCCGAGGTGATGGTGGACGGCGACGACCCGGCCTCGGCCCGGCTGATCCGGCGCCGCCAGACGGTCGAGGAACTGCTGGCGCTGGAGGATTGAGTGACCTAGCTGCAACTGCCCAGCAGCTTCCAGACGTTGCTGAAGATGTCGGGCTGGGCCGCACGCGACCACCAGATGGCCTCGTACTTCTTGCCCTTGTAACTGACCAGCTCGCCCAGCGCATAGCTGCGGTTGGCATCCCAGGCTGGCGCATTGCCGCAACCGCCGGTGCCGCCCACCTGGACGATCTGCGAGCTGCTGCTGCTCTGGTTGGCCGTGTCGGTGACGGTCAGTGTCACCGTGTAGCTGCCCGCGCTGGCATAGGCATGGCTGGGCGAGGCCTGGCTGGAGCTGCTGCCATCGCCGAAGTTCCAGGCCCAGCGGCTGATGCCGCGGTCATCGCTGGAGCCGTCGCTGAAGCTGGCATTCAGACCGATGACGCTGGCGCTGAAGCGGGCCACCGGCGGAAGGTCGTTGGGCTGACCGTCATCGGGCCGGACCCCGGTCTTCTGCGCGATCCAATCCAGATAGCTGGAGGTGCGGGTGAAGGCGGTCGCACCCCGGCAGGCATTGCCCCAGCTGACGGTGCCGAAGCTGTAGAAACTGCCGTTGGCGCTGGCGGCGAAGGGGCCGCCGCTGTCGCCATTGCAGGCCGAGACCCCGCCGGCCCCGCCGCCGCAGATCACCGAACCGGGCAGATTGAAGCCCAGCTCGCTGCTGCAGCTCTGATTGCTGAGCACCGGCAGATTGACCTCGCGCAGCACATCGCTGGGGCTGCCCTGGTTGCGGGTCAGGCCCCAGCCCGACACCGTCACATAGCGGCCGACGCCGGCCAGTTGGGCCTCGATGGCCGGGGTCGGTAGCTTGGCCGGCGTGATCGAGGCCGGCGCCGGGCTGGCTAGGCGCAGCACGGCGATGTCCCAGCCCGACCGTATGCCCTGGGCGCCGCGCCAGTTCTCATGGCTGATGATCTGGCTGACACGGATGTTCTGCCCATCGCGCCGGCTGATGCTGTGCGCACCCACCTGCACGGTCAGCGAGGCGGTGGACGCGCCGTCCAGGCAGTGCGCAGCGGTCAGCACCCAGTTGGGGCTGATCAGGGTGCCGCCGCAACCTTGGCGGCCGTTCATCAGCAAGGCAACCTGGTAGGGGCGGGAATAGGGGGTGGTCACGGTGCCGCCAACGATTTGCGGGCTGATGCCGCCGTGTTGCGCGGTGGCGCCGGGCTCGGCGGCCTGGGTTGCTGTGACCAGCGCCATCAGAGCCATCAAGGCTGATGCGCGCAGCAGCCTGCGGTGATGTGTCGATGCAGTTGTCATGCTTGTCTCCACTTCCTAGGGTTTTCCTGTGTAGAACATGGATGAACGGGGTCTGGCAGTGCTGTCTGGCCCCTTGATGCGCCACAGCATGGGATCGCCATGCATCCTGCGCGGGGCGATCCTCGAACAAACTGGTCTTAAATTGGCTATCGTTAACCCGAGGCTTGCTCGCCAGGGTGAGCGGATATGAGCTGTTTGGGCTGGGGGCTGTAAGAGTTTTCATCAGAGTAAACCCTTTAATTTCCGGCCTGAATGGCATGGGCAACAAAAGGCTAGAACTCTGCCAGCTGATGGTGTGCGAAAGTGGTCTGATACCAATTTTGCGCAATGCTGGACTTGGCCTGCTTCGAGCGTGCCGTCTCTTGAGTGGCTCTGATGTCAGGGCTGTTGCAGAAAAGGCATGCATGTTGCTATCGCACATTTTCAGTGCAATAGCCTTTATCAATAGGCTCAGGCAATGACTCCGATTTGATTAATCAAAACTAAGGGCCGATAGGGGCCGATATGATTCAGTCCATTCCCATCCACCCTTAGCGGAGTTTTCCCATGTCTTTGATCAACACCCAAGTTCAACCGTTCAAGGCCCAGGCTTTCCACAACGGCAAGTTTGTTGAAGTGACCGAAGCGTCGCTGAAGGGCAAGTGGTCGGTCCTGATCTTCATGCCGGCTGCCTTCACCTTCAACTGCCCGACCGAAGTGGAAGACGCGGCCGAGCACTACGCCGAGTTCCAGAAGGCCGAGACCGAGGTCTACATCGTCACGACCGACACCCACTTCTCGCACAAGGTCTGGCACGAAACCTCGCCGGCCGTCGGCAAGGCCAAGTTCCCGCTGGTTGGCGACCCGACCCACTCGCTGACCAATGCCTTCGGCGTGCATATCCCTGAAGAAGGCCTGGCGCTGCGCGGCACTTTCGTGATCAACCCGGACGGCGTGATCAAGACCGCCGAGATCCACTCCAACGAGATCGCCCGCGACGTCAAGGAAACCCTGCGCAAGCTCAAGGCTGCCCAGTACACCGCCAAGAACCCCGGCCAGGTCTGCCCGGCCAAGTGGAACGAAGGTGCCAAGACCATCGCTCCGTCGCTGGATCTGGTCGGCAAGATCTAAAGCGCTTGCGCTGATTTGATCGGCAAGAAAACCGCAGGCCCGGGAGGGCTTGCGGTACCCCCAAGGCTCAGACAGCCCCGCTGAAAGCGTCCCCGGTCTCCATGGGCGTTTTCAGAGTGGCATGTATCGCCACACCTGAAAACAGCAAAGGATGACCATCATGTTGGACGACAGTCTGAAGACCCAGCTCAAGAGCTATCTGGAGCGCGTCACCCAGCCCTTCGAGATCGAAGCCTCGCTGGACGATTCCGCCAGCGCGCAGGAACTGCTGGCCCTGCTGCAGGACATCGCCGCGATGTCCGACAAGATCACGCTGAAGATCGACGGCCAGGACGCCCGCAAGCCGTCCTTCAGCCTCAAGCGCACCGGCACCGATCAGAGCCTGCGCTTTGCCGCGATCCCGCTGGGCCACGAGTTCACCTCCCTGGTGCTGGCCCTGCTGTGGACCGGCGGCCATCCGCCCAAGGTCGAGCCCGAGGTGATAGCGCAGATCAAGGCCCTGGACGGCGACTACGCCTTCGAGGTCTATATGTCGCTGACCTGCCACAACTGCCCGGACGTGGTGCAGGCGCTGTCGCTGATGTCGGTGCTGAACCCCCGGGTCAAGACGGTGGTCATCGACGGCGGCCTGTTCCAGGACGAGGTCAATGGCCGCGAGATCATGGCCGTGCCCAGCGTCTGGCTGAACGGCGCACCTTTCGGCTCGGGCCGCATGACGGTCGAGGAGATCGTTGCCAAGCTCGACACCGGCGCGGCGGACAAGGACGCCGCCAAGCTGTCGGCCAAGGACGCCTTCGATGTGCTGGTGGTCGGCGGCGGCCCGGCCGGCGCGGCGGCGGCCGTCTATGCGGCGCGCAAAGGCATACGCACCGGCATCGCGGCCGAGCGTTTCGGCGGCCAGGTCAATGACACGCTGGCGATCGAGAATTACATCTCGGTGCTGGAGACCGATGGCCCGAAGTTCGCGATGAGCCTGGAGGCCCATGTGAAGGCCTATGGCGTCGACGTGATGAATCTGCAGCGCGGCGACAAGCTGATCCCGGCCAGCGTGCCCGGCGGCTTGATCGAGGTGCAACTGGCCAATGGCGGCTCGCTGAAAAGCAAGACCGTGATCCTGTCGACCGGCGCGCGCTGGAGAAACGTCAATGTGCCCGGCGAGCAGGAATACAAGAACAAGGGCGTGGCTTACTGCCCGCATTGCGACGGCCCGCTGTTCAAGGGCAAGCGCGTCGCGGTGATCGGCGGCGGCAATTCCGGTGTCGAGGCCGCGATCGACCTGGCCGGCATCGTCGCCCATGTCACGCTGCTTGAGTTTGGCGATCAGCTGCGTGCCGATGCGGTGCTGGTCAGGAAGCTGGAGAGCCTGGCCAATGTCACCATCATCAAGCAGGCCCAGACCAGCGAATTCACCGGCGCGGCCGGTAAGCTGGGCGGCCTGAACTACATCGATCGCGCCAGCGGCGAGGCCAAGCGCATCGAGCTCGAGGGCGTGTTCGTGCAGATCGGCCTGGTGCCCAATACCGAGTGGCTCAAGGGCGTGGTCGAGCTCAGCAAGCACGGCGAGATCATCGTCGACGCCAAGGGTCAGACCTCGGTGCCGGGTGTGTTCGCCGCCGGCGATGCGACCACCGTGCCCTTCAAGCAGATCATCATCGCCGCCGGCGATGGCGCCAAGGCGGCGCTGGGAGCTTTTGATCACCTGATGCGCAGCTGAGATCGGGGCGGCTTTACGCCGCGACATCTTTCCTCGCCGCAGGCCGGCCGATTTGTATCGGTCGGCCTGTTTGTCGTAGGATGCGGGACTGGCTTTTTTGCAGCGGTCGTACGCGGTTGGGATTCGAGCTCACGGTCTGGAGCCTGAAGCCGTCGTTGGCTCGCCTGTCAGCGCAGGGCAGTGAAGAGGCGTCGAAGGCAAAGCGACCGTCGGTTCCCACCGTCCGGCAGCGATCACGTGAATCAATCCAGGGGGCTCTGCGATTCCCCGGGGACAGGTCAGGTGCCGTCAAACAGCAGGTAGCATCTCGCGCCATAGAAGAGCGTCCTCAACTCGCTCAGGGAGCAATCTCGTGAAATTCAGCTTGATATCAGCTGTGCAGTTGCCGCAGCATGCGACATCGCAGGCCTTCCTGATTCCTGATCACTGGGACGACTGGTTCGATTTCGACACTCGCTTCAACTTGGTGGCATTCGATGAAGCCGGCAAGCGATATGCATGCGGAAGTGTGAAGGTCGGTCAAATCGGTCTTCTGGGAGGCCGCGAAGTCAAGACATCGCCGCCGACTCGTACGCCAGCCCTCGCGTTCGACAACAGCGGAAGTCTCTCTGAGGACTTTTTTTCGGTCGGACAAGGTGATGACTACTACGAGACGCTGAACACGATGCCTGCTAAGGCGCGGATTGAAGTTCTCGAGGGAATGCGCGACTGTGCCTACGATCTTGCGCGCTACGAAAGGCACCGGCGGGAATCCGTAATGACGTCATCGCTTATGCGTTATGTCACCGAGGAGAACCTTAGGTTTCGCTTTCACCGGCTCGCGCACGGAAATTTGATCCTCACACGCTTCCATTTCCAGTACGAAATTCCAGTGCAGGGAGACGATCCGGGGCCGATCATCGATTTCTCAGTGAGCCCGCATTCTGATCCACCAACAAATGTGCACGTACTCATCGGTAGGAACGGAGTGGGCAAGTCTCGATCCATTCAGGGACTCACTGCAGCCGCCCTCGATCTGGATCTAGCTGATGTAGTACGAGGGACCTTGAGGAAAATCGGGCCGAACGCAGGCGAGTGGGCGTTTTCTGGCCTTGTACATGTCGCATTTAGTGCGTTTGATAGCTTTGCATTTCCTCCTGTGGAACGTCAGGGCGGCGTCAAGGGCACGTTTGTAGGGTTGTCAGACATCAATTTCAAGCCTGGCGACAGCCAGGAGAAGCGACTGAAGGCAGTTCTCGGAGAAAAGTTCTCCGAGAGTTTGGAACACTGCAGAACAGGATTGCGCGCCGAAAGATGGCGTCGAGCGGTGGAGACCCTCTGTTCCGATCCAATGTTTCGAGATGCGGACATCTTGGGGCTTCTCGATAGCGGCGACGACTGGCGGGAACAAGCACTTTCCCTCTTCAAGCGGCTTAGTTCAGGGCATGCGATCGTGTTGCTGACAACGACCCGGCTTGTCGAACTTGTCGATGAGCGAACGTTGGTAGTGCTTGACGAACCTGAGGGTCATCTTCACCCGCCGTTGTTGTCGGCCTTCATTCGCGCCGTTAGCGACCTGCTGATTCGGCGCAACGGCGTGGCCATTATTGCCACTCATTCGCCTGTTGTGCTCCAAGAGGTGCCGGCATCGTGTGTCTCAATCTTGAGTAGAAATGGCAGATACAGCAGTATCGACAGGCCACCCGTGGAGACGTTCGGCGAAGCCGTCGGCCGCCTAACTCGAGACGTTTTTGGTTTGGAGGTGACCTACTCAGGATTCCACGCGCTCGTTAGCGCCCAGGTGAAGTCGGGCAAGACGTTCGAAGAGGTACTTGCGCATTTTGACGGTCAGCTTGGGACTGAGGCCATCCTTCTTGCCCGCGGCCTTGTAGCCGCGGAAGCGGCGAAGACGAAAGCGGCGCGAGGATGATCTCCCTTCCGAAGCCCAATCAGGGCGTCGTCCAGGCCGCACGCCTTTGCGTCTCAAACGTCGAGAATCAGGATCTTGCCAACCGCGTCATTGCGATTGAGGTTCATCTGGCTGGTAAGGAGACGGGCTATCACGCGTTGGCGCAGGCTTCTCAGCTGTTCTCGATTGCAGAGTCCATAGACGTTGCCAGTCTCGTCGCACGAGAGGAAATGAAGTGGCTATACAAAAACAAATTCTCCAAGCTGGGGCAGCCGTGTCGTGAAATCTATGACGAGTTGCGTCGCGGAGCAAAGATGTGTCCGCTTTGCAACTCGCGGGTGGTTGGCACTCTCGATCACTACCTGCCGCAAGCCAAGCATGCAGACTACGTCCTGACCCCGCTCAACCTAGTTCCAGCCTGCGAAGCTTGCAACAAGATCAAACTTTCCGGCGTGGCAGATTCGCTGGTAGCGCAGACGTTTCATCCGTACTACGACGTGCTGCCGACCGATCAGCCGTGGCTGTCCGCGGAGATCGTGGAGGGTGTCAAGTTGTCGGCTGCCTTTCATGCAACGCCGCCAACTCATTGGGACGCTGGACTCCAAGAGCGCGTCAAGAATCATTTCATCGCGTTTGGACTCAACGATGTCTACATCGCGAAAGCGTCCTCCGAACTTTCGCAGATTGCTGACTATTCTCGCGATGAATTCAAGATCTACGGGTACAAGGGACTGAAGGCTTATTTGGAGCGGCAGGCCGCGTCCCGCGCTAAAGGGGATCCGCATTCGTGGGCTGCGGCACTGTATCGAGCATTGGCCGCTTCGGAATGGTTCGTCGCTGGAGGCGCGGTGGAGTGGGCAGATCACCTCGATGCCCTGGCCGCGCGGCAAGGAAGGCGGCCACCGTCGGCATAGGATCGAATCTGCTAGAGCGACGTAGGCCGGGACATGTAAGGGGACCGAAGTTGCCAGTGGCCGGCGCATCTGCGAACGGCCGCAATCAGCCTGCAACAGCCACTCAAGTCAGCCACTGTCTGCCCCAGCCTCAGCCATCGCCGCCACCCGCCTGCTCCGCCACACCCCCTCCATGCTGTAAACCGCCAACCCCGCCCAGATACACCCAAACGCCACCAGCCTCGCCGGCTCCAGCGGCTCGCGGAACAGCCACACCCCCAGCGCGAACTGCATTGACGGCGAGATGTATTGCACCAGGCCCAGCGTCGTCAGGGGCAGGCGCCGGGCACCGGCGGCGAACAGCAGCAGCGGGATCGCTGTCAGCGGACCGGCCAGCAGCAGCCAGGCGATCAACGAGGGCGAGCCGACGGCAAAAGCGCTATGGCCTTGCGCGGTCCACAGTAGCAGTGCGCCGGCGGCCAGCGGGGCGACGAGCAGGGTTTCCAGGGTCAGTCCTTCCAGCGCGCCGAGCGGCGCGGTCTTGCGCACCAGGCCGTAGAAGCCAAAGCTCAGCGCGATGATCAGCGCCAGCCAGGGGGCCTGGCCGGTGTGCGTTGTCACCCACAGCACGCCAAAAGCGGCCAGCGCCACGGCTGCCCACTGCAGCGGCCGTGGCCGCTCGCGCAGGAACACAAAGCCAAGCGCCACATTGACCAGCGGATTCATGAAGTAGCCCAGGCTGGCCTCCAGCACGCGGCCATGCTGGATCGCCCACACATAGGTGAGCGAGTTGACCAGCAGCAGTGCAGCCGACAGCGCGAAGGTGCCCAGCACCCGCGGCTGGCGCAGCACCTGCGGCGCCCAGGCCCAGCGCCTGAGCCCGGTCAGCAGCAGGGCCACAAAGCACAGTGACCACAGCGTGCGGTGAGCCACCACCTCCAGCGCCGGCACCTCGACCAACTGCTTGAAGTAGAGCGGAAACAGCCCCCAGCACAGATAGGCGAGGGCGGCGTAGACGATGCCGGGATTCATCGGGTGAGATTCCTTGTGGGTGCGCGTGTCTGCTCGGTTCGAGCTGTCGCGCCAGGGCGGTACACGTTTCAGCCAGCCGCTTTTCGACAGCCGCATCATGCTATTTCCTCCCCATCTTCCCTCTGTTGCGACCCGTCCGGCAGGCGCACCATGCAGGCCATGGCCCATATCGTCTTCACCCCCCAGCTGCGCCGCTTTGTCGATGCGCCCGAGGTCCAGACCGATGCCACCAGCCTGCGCGAGGGGCTGGAGGCGGCGTTTGCGCTGAACCCGCGGCTGCGCGGCTATGTGCTGGACGAGCAGGGCCATCTGCGCGCCAATGTCACGATCTTCATCGATGGCCGGCGGCTGCGCGATCTGCAGGCCCTCAGTGATCCGCTGGGGCCGGCCAGCCAGGTCCATGTGTTTCAAGCCCTGTCCGGAGGTTAGTCGCCATGAGTCATGCCACCAGTGATCGTGCCTGGGTCGCTACCCGCAAAGGCCTGTTCGAGCTGCGCCACAGCGGCCGCCGTTGGGAGATCGCGCGGATCAGCTTTCTGGCCGAGCCGGTCAGCATGCTGCTGCCGCCAGCCCCCGGCGGTGGCCGCATGTTCGCGGCGCTGAATCTGGGCCATTTCGGCACCAAGCTGCAGGGCTCGGACGATGGTGGCAAGACCTGGACCGAGCTGGCCGTGCCGAGCTACCCGCCCCAGCCCGAGGGCGCCGAGGGTCCGGCATGGAAGCTGCAGCAGATCTGGTCGCTGGAGCGGGTCGGCGGCACCCTGTGGGCCGGCACCAATCCCGGCGGGCTGTTCCGCAGCGATGACGAGGGGGCGAGCTGGCAGCTGGTCGAGTCGCTGTGGAACCGGCCCGAGCGCCTGGAGTGGTTCGGTGGCGGCTACGACTCGCCGGGCATCCACTCGATCTGCCCCTATCCCGGCCGGCCCGAGGAGCTGCTGCTGGGCATCTCCTGCGGCGGCGCCTGGCGCACCACCGACGGCGCCGCGAACTGGGATCTGCGCGCCGCCGGCATGCGGGCCGACTTCATGCCGCCCGAACGCCTGGACGAGCAGAACATCCAGGACCCGCACCGCATCCAGCGCTGCGCGGGCGCACCCGAGGTGCTGTGGTGCCAGCATCACTGCGGCATCTGGCGCTCGGCCGATAACGGCGCCTCCTGGCAGGAGCTCAAGGCCCGGCCCTCCAGCTTCGGCTTCGCGGTCGCGGCCCATCCGCAGGATCCGGGCACGGCCTGGTTCGTGCCGGCCGTCAAAGACGAGCAGCGCGTGCCGGTCGATGCCGCGCTGTGCGTAACCCGCACCCGCGACGGCGGCAAGAGCTTCGAGGTCTTGCGCGAGGGCCTGCCGCAAACCCATTGCTACGAGCTGATCTACCGCCATGGTCTGGCGGTGGATGACAGCGGCAGCCGCCTGCTGATGGGCAGCACCACCGGCGGCCTGTGGTCCAGCGATAACGCCGGCGACAGCTGGACCGAGGTCTCGCGTGGACTGCCGACTATCTACGCGCTGCGCTTCGGCTGATCGACGAGCCAGTCGCCGCGCTCGCGCAGGGCCTGCCAATCCGGCCCTGGCGGCGCCTGCAGGCACAGCGTCTCACCGCTGATGGGGTGGCTGAAGCGCAGCTCCAGCCCGTGCAGCCAGAGCCGCTGCAGACCGATGAAGCTGGCCACCGCGCGGTTCAACGGGCCCTTGCCATGGGTGGCGTCGCCGATGATGGGATGGGCGATGTGCTTCAGGTGGCGGCGGATCTGGTGGCGCCGGCCGCTCTCGGGATGGGCCTCGACCAGCGCATAGCGGCTGCTCGGGAAACGGGCATCGACGGCCAGCGGCCATTCCACCCGGGCCAGCCGCTGCCAGCCGGTGCGCGCCGCCAGCAGCTCCTGGCCGGCCGAGGCGCGCTCGGGGTCGCGCGCCAGCGCGTGGTCGATCAGCCCTTGCTCGGCCGGCCAGCCCCGCACCAGGGCCAGATAGCGCTTCTTCATCGCCCCGCTCTCGAAGGCCTGGCCCAGCAGCGAGGCCATCTCGCCGGAGAGCGCGAACAGCAGCAGGCCCGAGGTGCCCTTGTCCAGCCGGTGCGCCGGCCAGACGGGCCGGCCCAACTGGTCGCGCAGCATCTGCAGCGCAAAGCGCTGCTCCTGCGCATCGAGCGCCGTGCGGTGCACCAGCAGGCCGGCCGGTTTGTCGATGGCGACGAGGTGCTCGTCGATGTGGAGGATCTGCAACATCAAGAGGCGTGATGGAGTTCGCGCTTGTCCCCGGCTTGCGGGGCACAAGGCATTGATTCGGGCGAGAAACGGTCGCTTACTAGGATTAACCCCAAAAGGGGGGCATGACAGCGAGGAGGGTCCTCGAAAGAATTCTGTCATTGCTTGTCTTCATCATTGATCTACCGCCAGCCTCCTGGAGTTCACCATGCCGCAAATCCTGCCCGTCGGACACCGCTCGCTGCTTGCCTCGGCCCGGGCCTGGCTGCTGCAAAAACTGGGTCGTGAGCCGGAGGCCTGGCCGCCGCGGCAGCGCGTGACCCGCTCCCTGCTCAGCTGAGCTCACCGTCCAGGTAGTACCAGGCGCCGTGCTCGCGCACGAAGCGGCTGGTTTCATGCAGGCGATGGGCGCGGCCGCCCAGCTTGCTGCGGGCGACGAATTCCACTGTCGCATGGTCGGCGTCCTGCCGCAGATGCTTTTTCACTTCCAGGCCCAGCCATTTGAGCCCCGGCTCATCGGGCGCCAGCGCCGCCGGCCGGCTGTCGGCGTGCCAGCTGGCCAGCAGATAGGCGCTCAGGCCGCGCACATAGGCGCTGTAGCGCGAGCGCATCAAGGCCTCGGCATCGCTCGCCTGCAGGCCCTGGCCGGCGGCAAATGCGGCGTGCCAGCGGCCGCAGCAGTCTTGATAGTTCGAGTTCTTGCCGCAGGGGCAGCGGTCATCAGCGGCCATGCTCGTCATTCCAGATCCAGCTCCCAGGTCTCTCCGACCTGATCATGCCCGAAGCTGTGATGGGTTTCGCTGTGCGTCAGCCGGTAGCCCTCGGCCTGGTAGATGCCGCGCGCGGCGCTGAGCCGCTGATTGGTCCACAGCGTGATGCGCCGGTAGCCGGCTTCGCGAGCAAAGGCCGTGCAGGCCTGCGCCAACTGCTTGCCCAGACCCAGGCCGCGCGCCTCGGGCTCGACCAGCAGCAGGCGCAGCTGGGCCACGCCGGGCCGCTCGGCGCCCTGCTCGTCGCGGGCCTGGACCAGGAAGACGCAGCCCAGGCGCTGGCCCTCGCCGCCCTCGCGTTCGGCAATCCACCCCCGCTCGCGCTGCGGCTGCCATTGCTCGACAAATTGCGCGGCGATGCGAGCCACCATGGCCTCGAAGCTCAGATCCCAGCCGAATTCCTGCGCATAGAGGGCGCCGTGGCGTGATACCACCCAGCCCAGATCGCCGGGCACCAGCGCACGCAGCCGGGGGCTTGCGGTGGGACCGCCCTCCAGCAAGTGCTGCACCTCGCCCATGGCCCGCAGCAGCCGCGCCTGCTGGGCGCTGTTGAGTTTGCCCAGCATCTCGGCCGTCTGCGCCTGCGAGCCCTGGTCCAAGGGCGCGAAAGCGCGCCGGCCGGCCGCCGTCAGGCTCAGCAGGCTCTGACGCGCATCGGCCGGGTTGGCGCGGGCCTTGACCAGACCACGCTCGCGCAGACCGCGCAGCAGCCGGCTCAGATAACCGCCGTCCAGGCGCAGCTCGCGACTCAGCTCGACGGCGCTGAGCTGGGGCTGATGCGCCAGCTCCCACAGCACGCGGGCCTCGGTCAGCGAGAACTCGCTATGGGCCAGGCCCTCGTCCAGCACGCCGATGCGGCGGGTGTAGAAACGGTTGAAGGCGCGCACGGCGCCGGCGGGCTCGGTCAAGCTTGTGTCCATGGCGGCTATGATTGACCAGATACTTGCTTTTGGCAAGTATCTGGTCGGACAACTAGAATGCCACGATGAGTCAGCACCCCCAAGACGAGTTGTTCGCGCCGCCGCCCGAGGCGGCCGGCGGACTGTTGAAGAACCTCAACCCCGAGCAGTACGCGGCCGTCACCGCGCCGGCCGAGCCGGCCCTGATACTGGCCGGCGCCGGTTCGGGCAAGACCCGGGTGCTGACCACCCGCATCGCCTGGCTGATGCAGACGGGGCAGGTCTCGCCGGGCGGCGTGATGGCGGTGACCTTCACCAACAAGGCCTCGAAGGAAATGCAGACGCGCTTGTCGGCGATGCTGCCGGTCAATGTGCGCGGCATGTGGATAGGCACCTTCCACGGCCTGTGCAACCGTTTCCTGCGCGCGCACTGGAAGCTGGCCGGCCTGCCGCAGGGCTTCCAGATCCTCGATTCCAGCGACACGGTCTCGGCGATCAAGCGGGTCATCAAGGCGATGAAGCTGGACGAGGAGCGCTACGTGCCCAAGCAGGTCAGCTGGTTCATCGCCGGCGCCAAGGAGGACGGGCTGCGGCCGAAGGACATCGAAGCCTACGACGAGCAGATGAAGACCCAGGTCCTGATCTACCAGGCCTTCGAGGACCAGTGCGCGCGCGAGGGCGTGGTCGACTTCGCCGAGCTGATGCTGCGCTCCTATGAGCTGATGCGCGACAACCAGGCGGTGCGCGAGCACTACCAGCGCCGTTTCCAGCACATCCTGGTCGACGAGTTCCAGGACACCAACAAGCTGCAGTACGCCTGGCTGAAGATGTTTGCGCCGCCGGGGCGGGGACAGAGCGTGCTGGCGGTCGGCGATGACGACCAGAGCATCTATGCCTTCCGTGGCGCGCGGGTCGGCAATATGGCCGACTTCGAGCGTGAGTACCGCGTCAAGCGCGTGATCAAGCTGGAGCAGAACTACCGCAGCTTCGGCAACATCCTGGACTCGGCCAACGAGCTGATCAGCCGCAACACCAAGCGCCTGGGCAAGGATTTGCGTACGGACGCAGGCCCCGGCGAGCCGGTGCGCGTCTACGAGGCGGCCAGCGATTTCGCCGAGGCCCAGTGGCTGATCGAGGAGGCCCAGGCCATGCATCGCGGTGGCATTGAGCGCAAGGAAATCGCCGTGCTCTACCGCAGCAATGCGCAGTCGCGGGTGATCGAGTCGGCGCTGTTCAATGCCGGCATCCCGTACCGCGTCTACGGTGGCCTGCGCTTTTTCGAGCGGGCCGAGGTCAAGCATGCGCTGTCCTACCTGCGCCTCTTGGAGAACCCGAACGACGACACCAGCTTTCTGCGCGTCGTCAACTTCCCGACGCGCGGCATCGGTGCGCGGGCGATCGAGCTCCTGCAGGATGCGGCGCGGGCCTCGGGCCGCAGCCTCTACCAGAGCGTCAGCGCGGTGGCCGGCAAGGCCGGCAGCAATCTGCAGGGCTTCACGGCGCTGATCGACTCGACCCGCTTTTCTACGCAAGGCCTGACCCTGCGCGAGATCATCGAGCAGATCCTTGAGGTCTCGGGCCTGAACGAGTTCTATCGCAACGACAAGGACGGCGCCGAGCGGCTGGAGAATCTGGGCGAACTGATCAACGCGGCCGAGGCTTTCGTGACGCAGGAGGGCTTTGGCAAGGATGCGGTGGCGCTGCCGGTCGACGAACTGGCGCCCGGAGCGATCGCGCAAGGCCTGCCCGCAGCGGTGGCCCCGGCCAATTTCACGCCCGATGCCGAGACCGGCGAAATCATGTCGCCGCTGGCGGCCTTCCTGACCCATGCCTCGCTGGAGGCCGGCGACAACCAGGCCCAGGCCGGCCAGGACGCGGTGCAGCTGATGACCGTGCACTCGGCCAAGGGCCTGGAGTTCGATGCGGTCTTCATCACCGGGCTGGAAGAGGGCCTGTTCCCGCACGAGAACTCGCTGTCCGACAGCGACGGCCTGGAGGAGGAGCGGCGCCTGATGTATGTGGCGATCACGCGGGCGCGCCAGCGCCTGTACCTGTGCTTCAGCCAGACCCGCATGCTGCACGGCCAGACCCGCTACAACGTCAAGAGCCGCTTCTTCGACGAGCTGCCCGAGGCCGCGCTGAAATGGCTGACGCCACGCAACCAGGGCTTCGGCTCGGGCTTTGCGAAGGAATACCAGGACGCCTGGTCGCGCGGCTCGGGGCTCAAGTCCATGGTCGGCGCCGGTCGTGTCAACCACGAGAAGGCCGCCTGGGCCCAGCCACCGGTACCCCCTTCGATGCAGAAGAAGGAAGACAAGGAACACGGCGGCCTGAAGGTCGGCAAGGGCGTGTTCCACACCAAGTTCGGCGAGGGCGTGCTGGTGACCCTGGAGGGCAGCGGCCAGGATGCGCGCGCCCAGGTCAATTTCGGGCGGCATGGCATGAAGTGGTTGGCGCTGAGCGTGGCCAAGCTGACGCCTATCGATTGAGGGCTGGGCGCTGGGCGCACGCGCGCTGCTTGGTCTGAGCCCCGCCTTTGCCGGCCAAGTCCGGATCGGGGCCTGCGCCGCGTCGTGCTGTCACAGTCGAGTCTTTGATATGTCACGGAATTTTCACCGGCCATGATCAGACTGCGCGGCTTCAAGCAAGCACCAGAGGCAGTCCCCCATGTCCCAAGACACCCGCTACGTCGACCCCGACGAGATCGACCACAACAACAGCGCCAACGAGAGCTTCCAGAGCGTGCTGCAGGCACGCCTGGCGCGCCGCTCCATCCTGCGCGGCGCCATCGGCAGCGCGGCAACGGCGGTGTTCGGCGGCATCACGCTGTCGGCCTGTGGCGGTGGCGACGATGATGAACCAGCACCGCTGAAGCCGCTGGAGAAGCTGGGCTTTACCGCCGCGGCCAAGAGCCTGGCCGACCAGGTGGTCGTGCCCGCCGGCTACACCGCCAGCGTGATCTATGCGCTGGGCGATCCGCTGACCGCCACCGCCACCGCCTACAAGAACGACGGCAGCGATGCCGACTTCGAGAACCGCGCCGGCGACCACCACGACGGCATGGAGTACTACGGCCTGTCCGCCGACGGCAAGCCCGATGCCAAGGCCTCGGCCCGCGGCCTGCTGGTGATGAACCATGAAGCGACCAGCCACAACAACAATGAGCGCGCCTCGGCCTTTGTTCACATCAACGGCGGCACCAACACGCTGCCGCGCCCGGCCGCCGAGGTGGACCGCGAAGTGCCGCTGCACGGCGTCTCGGTCGTCGAGGTCAGGAAGAACGGCGCCGCCTTCGCCTATGTGAAGGACTCGGCCTTCAACCGCCGCATCACGCCGCTGACCCCGGTCACGCTGTCCGGCCTGGGCGCCGGTTCGGGCCTGATGAAGACCAAGTACTCGGCCGACGGCAAGACCGCACGCGGCACCTTGAACAACTGCGGCACCGGCTCCACCCCCTGGGGCACGACGCTGACCGGCGAAGAGAACTGGTCTCTTTACTTCACCCGTGGCGCAGCGGACGATGCGGCGCGCGGCAATGACAAGAGCGTTGCCTCGCTGAAGCGCTATGGCCGCAACCAGGGCGCCGCGAGCCGCCATGGCTGGGAGACCGGCGGCGCCGACGACAAATACGCGCGCTGGGATATCTCGAAAAAGGGTGCCTCCGCCGACGGCACGGACGACTACCGCAACGAGCTGAACACCTTCGGCTACCTGGTCGAGATCGATCCCTACAGCAAGACCAGCGCCATCAAGAAGCGCACCAGCCTGGGCCGCTTCGCGCACGAGAGCGCGGCCTTCAGCAAGCTGGTCGAGGGCAAGCCCCTGGCCGTCTATATGGGTGACGACTCGCGCGGCGAGTACATCTACACATGGGTGTCGGCCGCCAACTGGGCCGCCGCAGATGCCAACCCGACCGACCGCATCGCCACCGGCGACAAGTACCTGGACGCCGGCAAGCTCTACGTCGCCAAGTTCAACGCCGACGGTACGGGCACGTGGATCGAACTGGCGATCGGCAACGCCGTGATCAAGGCCGCGACCAACTACGCCTTCGCCGACCAGGCCGATGTGGTGGTCAATGCCCGCCTGGCCGCCGACGCGGTGGGCGCGACCAAGATGGACCGCCCCGAGTGGTGCGCCAGCCACCCGGTCACCGGCGAGGTCTACTTCACGCTGACCAATAACAGCCATCGCAAGGTGCAACCCAAGGATGACAAGGAATTTGGCGTTGATTCAGCCAATCCGCGCGTCTACAGCGACAGTTACAACGGTGGTGCCCAAGGCTCTCCAGGCAACATCAACGGTCACATCATCCGTGTGGCCGAAGTCGCCGGCGACGCCGCAGCCACCAGCTTCAAGTGGGACGTCTATCTGTTCGGTGCCGAGGCTGGCGCCGACAAGGGCCTGGTCAATCTGTCCTCGCTGACCGAAGACCAGGACATGTCCAGCCCCGACGGCCTGTGGTTCAGCCGCGCCACCGGCCTGTGCTGGATCCAGACCGACGATGGCGCCTTTACCGACAAGAGCAACTGCATGATGCTGGCCGGCATCCCCGGCAGCGTCGGCGACGGTGCCAAGAAGACCCTGGACTACACCAGCAAGAAAGTTGACACCTATATCGGCAAGGCGCCGACGGCCGATACGCTGAAGCGCTTCCTGGTCGGCCCACGCGATTGCGAGATCACCGGCTGCGCCGAGACGCCCGATGGCAAGGCCTTGTTCGTCAACATCCAGCACCCGGGCGAGACCATCACATCGGCCACGGTGAGCGATCCAGCCAAGTACCTGAGCCACTGGCCCGGCAATGCCGGCTACGGCGCCGGCGGTCCGAATGCCCGCCCGCGCTCCGCCACCATCGTGATCACCAAGCCCGACGGCGGGGTGATCGGCAGCTGAGCGGCCAACATCGATTGCAATGAAGAAAGCCCTCGGGTCGGGACCCGAGGGCTTTCTTATTTCTGTCGCTCGCTTGATTAATAATGAGAATTATTGTTAATTGCATCAGGTTCGCCGCCGCCATACCTTGACGCCCGTCTGCCAGGGCCTCCGTCAATCCATGGTCGAGCCGTGTTCGAGCGCTACTACCAAGAACTGCTGAATTTCTGCACCCGTGCCTTGCGCGACCGTGAGGCCGCCGCCGATCTGGTGCAGGAAAGTTATGCCCGGGTGCTGGCCCTCCAGCAGTCCGGCCAGCCGGTGCCCGAGCCGCGTGCCTTGCTCTACCGCACGGCGCGCAATCTGCAGATCGACCAGCACCGGCGCGGCGCGGTGCGCGCCGAGTTGAGCAGCACATGGCAGGCCGTGGACGAGGCCGACGAGCCGACGAGGGAGTTCGCCGCGCCGACGGCTTGCGAGCCCGAGACCGTGCTGGCCTCGGGCCAGGCGGTCGAGGCCTTGCTGGCCACCATCGAAAACCTGCCGCTGCGCTGCCGCGAGGCCTTTGTGCTACACAAGTTCGACGGCCTGCCTCATGCCGAGGTGGCGCAGCGCATGGGCATCTCGCGCAAGATGGTGGAGCAGCATATTGCGCTGGCCCTGCAGGCCTGCCGGCGCTGCCGCGAGGGTCAGGACTTGCGGGCCAAGGCGCCGCTGCCGAAGAAAAAAAGCACGCCATGAGAACCGAGCTGCCAGCTTCCTTGCCAGCCGATCCGCCGCTGGCCGAGATCGAGCGCCTTGCCCTGCACTGGTTCGTGCGCAGCGCCGGCGGCACGCCGCTGGACGCGGCCGAGCGGGCGGCCTTGCAGGCCTGGCTGGCGGCCGATGCCGCCCATGCGGCGGCGCTGGCGCGCTGGCAGGGCGACTGGCGCTCGCTTGACGCCTT
>NZ_JAQOWX010000037.1:0-43127 GCF_028462495.1 Paucibacter sp. XJ19-41 | reverse complement strand
AGCCGGCCCGCCACCGCCTTCGCGCCGGTGGCGCTGACGCCCGACGAGCTCGGCGAGGCCTGGCAGGGCGGGCGCGCCCGGCTGACGCTGCAGGCCATGGTGAACGGACGCAAGAGTGGCGGCGTCGGCAGCGAGACGGGGGGGCGCTGGCATCTGGGGCAGCTGATCGCCCATGCGGCCCGGACGCGCCGGCTGCGGGCCGGCAGCCTCGTCGGCAGCGAGCCGCTGGACCTGCAGGCCTTGCCAGCACTGAAATTCGGCGACTCGCTGCGCCTCGAACTCAAGAGCGCGGACGGGCTGAGCCCCTTCAGCGCGATCGACCAGGATGTGGAGGCCTTGGCATGACGACGAACCCACGCAAGAAGATCATCATCGACACCGACCCGGGTCAGGACGATGCGGTCGCGATCCTGCTGGCGCTGGCCAGCCCGGAGCTGGAGGTGCTGGGCCTGACGACGGTGGCCGGCAATGTGCCGCTGGCCTTGACCAGCCGCAATGCGCTGATGGTCTGCGAGCTGGCCGGCCGACGCGACATCCCGGTCTACGCCGGTGCCGACCGGCCGCTGCTCAAACCGCTGGTGACCGCCGAGTTCGTCCATGGCAAGACCGGGCTCGATGGCCCGACGCTGCCGGAGCCGACGCTGGCGCTGGCCGAGGGCCATGCGGTGGACTTCCTGATCGACACCTTGATGCGCGAGGACAGCGTGACCCTGTGCCCGCTGGGTCCGCTGACCAATATCGCGCTGGCGCTGGCGCGCGAGCCGCGCATCGCGGCCCGCATCGAGCGCATCGTGCTGATGGGCGGAGGCGGCTTCGAGGGCGGCAACATCACGCCGGCGGCCGAGTTCAATATCTATGTGGACCCGCATGCGGCCGATCTGGTGTTCCGCTCCGGCGTGCCGATCACGATGGCGCCGCTGGATGTCACGCACCAGGCGCTGACCACGCGAGCGCGCGTCGCCGCGATCCGGGCGCTGGGCACGCTGCTGGGCGAGGCCGTCGCGCTATGGCTGGAGTTCTTCGAGCGCTTCGACGAGCAGAAGTATGGCCAGGAGGGCGGGCCGCTGCACGACCCCTGCGTGATCGCCTGGCTGCTGCGCCCCGAGCTGTTCACCGGCCGCGACTGCCATGTCGCGATCGAGACCGCCAGCCCGCTGACCCAGGGCATGACCGTGATCGACTGGTGGGGCGTGACCGGCAAGCCGGCCAACGCCCATGTGCTGGGCGGACTGGATGCCGATGGTTTTTATGCGCTGATCACCGAGCGGCTGGCCCGGCTCGGCTGATGGCAAGATAGGCCCTCGATTCAAGGGAGCCTCGCGTCATGCTGCATCGTCGTCACTTTGTCTGTTCTGCTGTGCTGCTGCTGCCGGCCTTTGGCGCGCGGGCCGCGCTCAATGAGACCGATGCCGCGTCCGGCATCCGCACGGCGCTGGAGCGCGGCGCGATCGCCGCCGTCGGTCTGCTCGGCAAGCCCGATGGCTTTCTGGGCAACCCGCTGGTGCGCATCGAGCTGCCGGGTTATCTGAAGGATGGCGCCAAGCTGCTGAAGGCCACCGGCCAGGGCAAGCGCGTCGACGAGCTGCTGACCGCGATGAACCGCGCGGCCGAGGCGGCGGTGCCGGAAGCCAAGAGCCTGCTGGTGGCGGCGGTGAAGAGCATGAGCGTCGAGGACGGCCTGAAGATTCTGCGCGGCGGCGACGATGCCGCCACCCAGTTCTTTGCCGGCAAGACCCGCGAGCCGCTGGGCCAGAAGTTCCTGCCCATCGTGAGCCGGGCGACCCAGAAGGTGAAGCTGGCCGACAAGTACAACGCGGTGGCCGGCAAGGCGGCCGGCATGGGCCTGATCCGCAGCGAGGACGCCAATATCCAGCAGTATGTGACGGGCAAGGCGCTGGACGGTCTGTTCCTGATGATCGGCGAGGAGGAAAAGAAGATCCGCAAGGACCCGGTCGGCACCGGCAGCGCGATCCTGAAGAAGGTCTTCGGAGCGCTGTGATGAGTTCAGCCTGGCAGGACCGCAGCCACGACCTCGGCAGCCTGGACCAGCTGCGAAGCCTCTATCCGCCGCCCGAGGCGCCGGCCACGCTGGACAAGGAGTGCGACCACATCCATCCGCTGTACCGGCCCTTTATCGAGGCCGCGCCCTTCGCGGTGCTGGCCACGCGCGGCCCGCGCGGGCTGGACACCTCGCCGCGCGGCGATGCGCCGGGCTTCGTCACGGTGGCCGATGAGAAGACCCTGCTGCTGCCCGACCGGCGCGGCAACAACCGCATCGACAGCTTGCGCAATGTGCTGCACGACCCCGAGGTCGCGCTGCTCTTCCTGATCCCCGGCATCGGCGAGGCCTTGCGTGTCAACGGCAGGGCCCGCATCAGCGCGGCGCCGGCCCTGCTGCAGCGCTTCGAGTTCGAGGGCAAGCTGCCCCGCTCGGTGCTGGTCATCGAGGTGAAGCTGGTGTTCTTCCAGTGCGCCCGCGCGATCAAGCGCTCGGGGCTGTGGGAGCCGGCCGCCCAGATCGAGCGCAGCGCCTTGCCGTCGACCGGCAGCATCCTGCAGGCCCTGAGCGCGCGGGTCGATGGCGCCGCCTATGACGCGGCGCTGGAGGAGCGGCAGCGGCTGACGATGTATTGAGTGGAGCGGGCCGGCTGCCTCGATATACTGATTTTTTATACAGTTTCTCAAGGCCGTGCCTATGCTCCATCACCTCTCGTTCGGCGTTCGAAACCTGCGGCGGGCCGCCGATTTCTACGACGCGGTCCTGCAGCCTCTGGGCTATGTGCGTGTGTGGACGGATTTCGAGGGCGATGAAGACACGCAAGCGGTGGGCTACGGGGAGCCCGGCGGCGGCGACAAGCTGGCGCTGAAGCAGTGTCCGAACGGAGCCGTCGCCCCTGGCCCGGGGTTTCATCTCGCCTTCTCGGCGCCAAGCCGGGAGGCGGTCGACAGCTTCTACGAGGCCGCCATGCGCAGCGGTGGGCAAGACAATGGTGCCCCCGGTCTTCGGCCCGACTACGGCCCCGACTACTACGCTGCCTATGTTGTCGATCCGGACGGTTGGCGTATCGAGGCCGTCATCAACACGGTGGCCTAGCCCTCGCCGCAGCCATACTGCGAACCCATGAACCCCCGCGCCCCCACCATTGTCGATGTCGCCGCACAGGCCGGCGTCTCCATCAAGACCGTCTCGCGGGTCCTGAACCATGAGCCGGGCGTGCATGAGGAGACGCGCGAGCAGGTGCTGAAGGTGGTGGCCGAGCTGAAGTACCGGCCCAAGCTGTCGGCGCGCAGCCTGGCCGGGGCGCGCTCCTTCCTGATCGGGCTGCTGTACTACGACCCCAGCGCGGCCTTTGTCGGCGGCGTGCAGCAGGGCGCGACCCTGCGCTGCCGCGAGGCCGGCTATCACCTGGTGGTGGAGTCGCTGGACAACGATGCGCCGGACATCGAGAGCCAGGTCGAGCGCATGCTGTCGGCGCTGCGGCCGGACGGCATGATTCTGGCGCCGCCGATCTGCGACAACCCCAAGGTGCTGAAGGCACTGCGCGACAGCAACACGCCCTGCGTGCAGATGTCGCCCGGGCTGCCCGACGAGCGCAGCGCGGTCGTGCGCATGGACGATGTGCAGGCGGCCGAGGAGGTGACGAATCTGCTGCTGAGCCTGGGTCATCGCCATATCGGCTTCATCCGCGGCGCCACCGACCAGGCCGCCTCCGCGCTGCGCTATCAGGGCTTTGCGCAGGCGATGCAGGCCCATGGGCTGGCGGTCGAGCCCGAGCTGGTCTACCAGGGCGACTTCACCTACCCGTCCGGCGTCGAGGGCGCGCACGCCTTGCTGAGCCGGCGCCAGCGGCCCACGGCGGTGTTTGCCAGCAATGACGATATGGCGCTGGGCGTGCTGGCGGCGGCCCAGCGTCTGGGCCTGGCGGTGCCGGCCGATCTGTCGATCGCCGGCTTCGACGATTCGCCGGCGGCCAGCCTGGTCTGGCCGCCGCTGACCACGGTGCGCCAGCCGGTCGCGGCGATGGCGCGCGCGGCGGTGGACCTGCTGATCGCGCCCGATGGCGAGCCCGGCCCCCGGGTGATTGCGCATGAGTTGGTGGTGCGCGATTCGACCTCGGCACTGCCGCATGCGCCGTCCGGGCGTCGCCGTGGGGCGGTCCAGAAAGCCTGAAGCAAAACTACGGGAAGACCCTTTGTTGACCAGGAATGACAACGTTGTCAGAATTCGCTCAAGCAATAAAGACAACGTTGTCAATTGCGTAGGAAGACAACAGGCGCGGCATCAGACCGGGCCGGATTCCACCGCGTCGCCGGGCCCACCCGACGGCGTTCCGACCACACCGATGGATGGAGACAAAGATGATCGCAAACAAGACCGCATGCCTGCGGCTGGCCCTGGTGCCCGCCGCGATCCTGGCCGGATTCGGCGCTTCGGGCCCAGCCATGGCCCAGTCCAGCACCGAGGCGCCGACCGCGCTGGAGCGCGTCACGGTGTCGGCCACCAAGCGCCTGACCTTTGTGCAGGACACGCCGCTGGCCGTGACCGCGCTGACGCAAAAAGAGCTGGAGCGCGCCGGCGTCAAGGATCTGTCGACGATGCAGGCCCTGGTGCCCAACCTGAGCATCGAGCAGCACGGCGACTCGGGCGGCGTCCACGTCTTCCTGCGCGGCATCGGCTCGACCAACCATACCGAGCTGGGCGATCCGGCCGTGGCCTTCCATGTGGACGGCGTCTACTCGCCGCGGCCGCAGGGCGCGACGGTGCTGATGTATGACCTGGAGAGCGTCGAGGTGGCGCGCGGCCCGCAGGGCACCCTGTTCGGCCGCAATGCGACGGCCGGCTCGGTCAATCTGAACACCGCCAAGCCCAAGCTTGGCCAGTTCGGCGGCTCGGGCAGCATGCTGCTGGGCGACCGCAACCGCACGACGCTGCAGGGCGCGCTCAATGTGCCGCTGGGCGAGACGCTGGCGCTGCGGGTCGCCGCGATCCAGGAAAAGCAGGACGGCTGGGTGGACTTCCAGGCCCGCTCCAATGTGCAGCCGGGCGCGCGCAAATACGGCGCTTCCGACCAAGCCGGCGTGCGCAGCACCCTGCTCTGGGAGCCCAGCCCCGCGCTGACCGCCACCGTCGCGGCCGAGTACTACCGCGACCAGGGCACCGGCCAGGTCTCGCTGATGCAGCAGCCGCGCCCCGGCCAGAAACTGCGCTCGGCGCTGATCGACACGCCCGGACATCTGGACCAGGACATCATCACCTACCGCGGCCGTGTCGACTGGCGGCCCAGCGATGCGATCGAGTTCAGCTATATCGGCAGCTGGAGCCGGCTCAAGCGCCAGAACGCCAGCGACAACGATGCCGGCACCCAGCCGGGCTTCAAGCAGGAGCACCGCACCGAGTGGTCGCAGTTCGACAACTACACCCATGAAGTCAATCTGAAGAGCACTGGCAGCGGGCCCTTCCAGTGGATCGCCGGCGCCTTCATGATCAAGGAAGACAACAAGATCCGCTTCGACATCGACATCTCGAAGACGGCGGTCGCGGCCGGCGCCGGTCCCATCGTGATCAATCCGGTGCTGCCGACCGATGTGGCCTGGGCCATGTCCTTCATCCAGCCCAAGCGCACCCTGGATTCCAAGGCGGTGTTCGGTCAGGGGACCTTTGCCTTAACCAAGGACCTGAAGCTGACCGCCGGCGCCCGCTACACCGACGAGAAGAAGCAGGACGTCGGCGGCCGCAACTGGGTCTGCCCCGACTTCGGCGCCACCATCGCCAACGGCGGCCGCCTGATCGGCCCCGGCGGGCCGGTCGATGTGGCCAGCTGCGGCAGCGTCCATGCGCCCGGCACCTGGCCCGGCGGCGGTGCCAATGATGGCCGCACCAGCGACGACGCCTCCACTTATCTGCTGCGCGGCGAGTTCAAGGCCAGCCCCGATCTGCTGACCTATGCGACCCTGTCCACCGGCTTCAAGTCCGGCGGCCTGTCGGACGGCGGCCGGCGCCACCTGCCGGAAAAGCTGACCAATGTGGAGCTGGGTGCCAAGGCCGAGTTCTTCCAGCGCAGCCTGGCGCTGAACCTCGCGGCCTTCTGGATGAAGTACAAGGACATGCAGGTCTCGGCCATCGAGTACCAGCCCAATGGCCAGCAGCAGCTCGTCACCAGCAATGCCGCGAAGGCGACGATCAAGGGCGTCGAGGCCGAGCTGAGCTGGCGCCTGACGCGCGACGCGCGGCTGATGGGCAATGCCTCGGTGCTGAACGCGCAGTACGACGACTTCCTGACCTGCGATTCGGCCCTTCTGGACTGCAATAACACCGCCAACTTCGTCAATCTGAAGGGCTCGAAGCTGCCGCATGCGCCCAAGTTCAGCACCACGCTGGCCTTCGAGCATGACTTCGCGCTGGGTAGCGGCCGGCTGACGCCGCGCATCGGCGTGCACTACCAGGCCCGCAGCTATCTGAGCAACTTCAACACCGCGCCTACCGCCGCGGTGAAGCCCGGCTCCTTCGCCGAGGCGCGCACGCAAAAGGCCTACAGCAAGGTCGACCTGAGCCTGCGCTACGAGGACGGCAAGGGCCGCTGGGAGCTGGAGGCCTTTGTCAACAACGCCACCGACAAGATGGTCAAGACCGATGCCTCCTGGATCGGCGACACCAGCACCTGGGTGAGCTTCTACAACCCGCCGCGCACCTATGGCGTCAAGGCGGCTTACCGCTTCTGAGGCGGCCGAGCGAGGGCAGCGTGATGGCGGCAAGTCTGCATTCCCGTGAGTCGGCAAAGCCCTTAGGCTGAACCACCGCACAAGCAGCTCACGGAGATACCGGTGACACTCAAGACCAGCCTCATCGCGCTGACCCTGCTGATGCTCGGCAGCCTCGCCCTGGCCCAGCCGCCGCAGCTCCGGGTCGCCACCTTCCCCGATCTCGACCGCGCCGCCAAGGCCGCGGCCGCGATCTGGGCCCAGCGCCACCCCGGCATCGAGCTGAAGATCGTCTCGATGCAGTACGCCGACCACCATATGGCGATGACCACGGCCCTGGCCACTGGCTCCGGCCTGCCCGATGTGATGGCCATCGATCTGCGCTTCATCGGCAAGTTCGCGGCCTCGGGCGGCTTTGTCGATCTGAACCAGGCGCCCTACAACGCCGGCGCGATGGCCGGCGACTATGTGCGCTATGCGCTGATCCAGGGCCAGAGCCGCAAGGGCGCGCAGCTCGCGATGCCGGCCGATATCGGCCCCGGCACCTTGCTCTACCGCAAGGACATCCTCGACAAGGCCGGCGTCAGCGAGGCCGAGATCACCAAGGACTGGGCCTCCTACCTGGCCGCCGGCAAGAAGATCAAGGCCGCCACCGGCGCCTTGCTGATGGCCGACGCCGCCGACCTGCGCGATATCGCACTGCGTCAGGGCCTGAAGGACGGGGAGGGTATCTACTTCGATGAGCAGGGCAAGGTGCTGGTCGAGAGCGAGCGCTTTCGCAAGGCCTTCGAGCTGGGCCGTGCGGCGCGCGCCGCCGGGCTCGACGCCCACGCCTCGGCCTGGAGCAACGACTGGGCGGCCGGCTTCAAGCAGGGCCGCATCGCGACCCAGATGATGGGGGCCTGGCTGGTCGGCCATCTGAAGAACTGGCTGGCGCCGGACACCGCCGGGCTGTGGCGCTCCGCACCCCTGCCCGGCGGCGTGCAGGCGGCCTATGGCGGCTCCTTCTACGCGATCCCGAAGAAGGCTCAGCACAAGGACGCGGCCTGGGACTTCATCCGCCTGATGACGGCCGACAAGGCGGTGCAGATCAACTCGCTGCGCGTGCTGGACAGCTACCCGGCCTTGCTGGCCGCCCACCAGGACCCGCTGATGGACGAGCCGATCGCCTTTCTCGGCGGCCAGGTGGCGCGTCAGATGTGGCGCGAGACGGCGGCCCGCGTGCCGGCCACGCCGGTCAGCCCCTTCGATGTGCTGGCCACCACCATCATCCGTGACGAGTTCGAGAAGGTCATCACACGCGGCAAGGACATCGCCACCGCGCTGAAGGATGCGCGCGAGCTGATCGAGCGCCGCACACGCCGCCGCCCGGGGAGGGATGCGTGATGGCCCGGCCCCTGCTGTCGCGCCGCTGGGCGCCCTATCTCTTCATCGCGCCCTTCTTCCTGCTGTTCGCGGTGTTCGGTCTGTTCCCGCTGCTGTTCTCGATCTATCTGTCGCTGCACCAGTGGAACCCGGCCGAGGGCCTGCACACCATGCACTGGGTCGGCTTGGAGAACTATTGGTACGCCGTCACCGACCCCTGGTTCCACGACTCGCTCTACAACACTGTCTGGTTCGCGCTGGTCGCCGGCCTCCCGCAGCATCTGGTGGCGCTGCCGCTGGCCTTCTTCATCCACCAGCGCGTCAAGCGTGGCCGCAACCTGCTGGTCGGTGCCTACTTCGTGCCCTACATCACCTCCAGCGTCGCGATCGCGCTGATCTTCACGACCCTGCTCTCCAAGGACTACGGCCTGGTCAACGCGGTGCTGGCCGAGCTGACCCGCATCCCGCTGCTGGGCAGCCCGCTGGAGGCGGTGCTGCAAAGCCGCGGCGGCGCGATCGACTGGCTGGGCGATGCCGACACCACCAAGCCGGCCGTGGCCTTTGTCGTGTTCTGGCGCTATCTGGGCTGGAACCTGGTGCTCTATCTGTCAGCCCTGCAGGTCATTGACAAGGACCTGTACGAGGCCGCGACGCTGGACGGCGCCAAGCCCTGGCAGCAGTTCCGCTACATCACCTTGCCGCTGCTGCGCCCGATGATGTTCTTCGCGGTGAGCCTGACCATCATCGGCAGCCTGCAGCTCTTCGAGGAGCCCTTCATCCTGGTGGACAGCGAGCGCGGCGCCAGCCAGTCGGTGATGACCAGCGCGATCTTCATGTACCGGCTGGCCTTCTCGGACGGCGATTTCGGCACCGCCTCGGCCGTCTCCTGGCTGCTGTTTTTCCTGATCGCCGCGCTGACCTGGCTCAACGCGAAATTGTTCGGCAGCGACGCGCGAGGTGAGCATGCAGCACGCTGATCCCACCCTGCTCGTCAGGCCCATGCGCAACAGCTCTTCGACCTGGAAAGACCGGCCCTGGCTGGCCTGGCTGCTGGTCGGCCTCGGCGCCGTGCTGCTGGTCGCGCCGCTGTACTTCACCTTTGTGTTCGCCAGCCACGGCCGCAGCGAGATCTTCAACTCGCCGCCGCCGCTGTGGTTCGGCCTGTCCTCGCTGTCGAATCTGGAACTGCTGGAGCAGCGCCTGCCCTTCTGGCGCAATCTGGGCATGAGCCTGTATGTGGCCAGCCTGACGACGGCGCTGAACCTCTTGCTGTGCTCGCTGGCCGGCTATGGCTTCGCAGTCTACGAGTTTCGCTTCAAGAAGACGCTGTTCGCCATCGTGCTCGGCTCGATGATGCTGCCTAGCTTCCTCAACATGATCCCCAGCTTCATGGTGATGGACTTCCTGGGCTGGATCGATACGCCGCGCGCGCTTTATGTGCCGGCGGCGGCCAGCGCCCTGGGCATCTTCCTGATGCGCCAGTACATCGGCTCGGCGATACCGAAGGACCTGCTGGACGCCGCGCGCATGGATGGCTGCGGCGAGTTGCGCATCTTCTGGAGCGTCGTGATGCCCTTGCTGAAGCCGGCGATGGGCACGCTGGGCCTGATCACCTTCATCGCCTCGTGGAACAACTTTGTCGCGCCGCTGGTCGTGATGCGCTCGGCCGAGAACTACACCTTGCCGCTGGCCTTGCGCTCGATGCAGGCGCCCAACAACACCGAGTGGGGCGCTTTGATGATGGGCAGTGCCATCGCGATGCTGCCACTCCTGATCGCCTATTTCTTCAGCGCCCGGCGGTTGGTGGCCGGCCTGACCTCGGGCGCCGTGCGCGGCTGACCCCTGCTGTCTTCTTTCTTCTCCCGCATTACTTGAAACCGCCCATGAACGCCATCGATCCCAATCCTTCTGCCCTCAGCGATCTGAGCCGCGTCTTCCGCACGGACTTCCAATGGGGCTCGGCCACCAGCGCCGCGCAGATCGAGGGCGCGGCCGCACTCGATGGCAAGGGCCCGTCGATCTGGGACCGCTTCTGCGCCGAGCCCGGTCGCATCAACGATGGCTCCAATATCGCCATCGCCTGCGATCACTACCACCGCTACAAGAATGATGTCGCGCTGATGAAGTGGATGGGTTTGCAGGCCTACCGCTTTTCGATCGCCTGGCCGCGCGTGCAGCCGCTGGGCCGGGGTACCTGGAACGAGGCGGGCTTCGCCTTCTACGACCGTCTGATCGATGAGTTGCTGGCTGCCGGCATCAAACCCCATGCGACGCTGTACCACTGGGACCTGCCGGCCGCCCTGCATGACGAGTTCGACGGCTGGCCTTCGCGTCAGATCGTGCCGCTGTTCGCCGATTACGCGGCCGAGGTCGCGCGCCGCTTCGGTGACCGCTTGGAGAGCATCTCCACCTTGAACGAGCCCTGGTGCGTCGCCACCCTGGGCTACGAGACCGCCCAGTTCGCCCCCGGCCAGACCAGCCGCGCGACGGCCGCCCAGGTTTCGCACCACCTGCTGCTGGCGCACGGCGAGGCGATCAAGGCGATGCGAGCAGTGACTAAATGCAAGCTGGGCATCGTGCTGAACCACACCCCCGCCTTTCCAGCCGACAATCTGCGGGAGGACGACCGCCGCGCCGCCCGCATCGATGACGGCCTGAACGTGCGCTGGTATATGGACCCGGTGTTCCGCGGCCAGTACCCGGCCGACATCATCGAGCACCTGGGCGAGGATGCGCCCAAGATCGAGGAGGGCGACCTGGCCGCGATCCAGCAGCCGCTGGATTTCCTGGGCGTCAACTTCTACACCCGCAGCTTCATCTCCACGCAAAGCCCGGCCCTGCCGGCACCCGGCAAGCAGGGCTTCACCGATATGGGCTGGGAGATCTACCCGAAGGCGCTGACCCAGCACCTGGTGCGCATCACCCGCGAATACTCGCCGCCGCCCATCTTCATCACCGAGAACGGCATGGCCAATGCCGACACGGTGGTCGACGGCAAGGTGCCCGATGTCGAGCGCATCGCCTATCTGCGCAGCCATCTGCAGGCCTTGGCCAGCGCGGTGGAACTGGGGGTCGATGTGCGCGGCTATTTCTACTGGAGCCTGCTCGACAACTTCGAGTGGAACTCCGGCTACACCAAGCGCTTCGGCCTCTTCCATGTGGACTATGCGACGCAAGAGCGCCTGGCCAAGGACAGCGCGCACTGGTATCGCGGCTTCATCGAGACCGCCAAGGCGGGCGGCTGAGATGGCCGGCCTCAGCTTCAAGGGGGTGGCCAAACGCTACGGCGACAAGGCTCCGGTCGTGCGCGCGCTGGACCTGGAGGTGCAGGACGGTGAGTTCATGGTGCTGGTCGGCCCCTCGGGCTGCGGCAAGAGCACCTCGCTGCGCATGCTCGCCGGGCTGGAGGAGGTCAGCGCCGGCCAGATTTTCATCGGCGCCCGCGAGGTCACGACGGTGCCGCCGGCCGAACGCGGCGTCGCGATGGTGTTCCAGAGCTATGCGCTGTATCCGCATATGAGCGTGGCCGAGAACATGGGTTTCGCCTTGAAGATGGCCGGCCGGCCCAAGGCCGAGGTGGCGGCTGCGGTGCTGAAGGCCGCGCGCAGCCTGCAGCTGGAGGCGCTGCTGGAGCGCAAGCCGCGTGAGCTCTCGGGCGGCCAGCGCCAGCGCGTGGCCATCGGCCGCGCCATCGTGCGCCAGCCCCAGGTCTTTCTGTTCGACGAGCCGCTGTCCAATCTGGACGCCGCGCTGCGCCACGAGACCCGGTTGGAGCTGGCCCGCCTGCACGAGGAGCTGGGCGCCACCATCGTCTATGTGACCCACGACCAGGTCGAGGCGATGACGCTGGGCGACCGCATCGCGGTCTTCAACGAGGGCCGCATCGAGCAGGTCGGCGCGCCGAGGGAGGTTTATGAGCGGCCGGTGAACCGTTTCGTCGCCGCTTTCCTCGGCTCGCCGCGCATCAATTTTCTGCCGGCCGGCCTGATCCACACGGCCTTGCCAGCTGGTACCGAAACGGTCGGCCTGCGGCCCGAGCACCTGAACCTTGTTGCGGCCGGCACCGGTCTGGGTGGCGAGCTGGCGTTGATCGAGCATCTGGGCGACACCAGCATCGCCTATGTGCGCATCGCCGGTACTGACCCCCAGCAGCAGCCGCTGGCCGTCAAGCTGGCGGCCGGCCAGGACTGGCAGCGCCACCAGCGCGTCGGCCTGCAATGGCGACCCGAGCATTTGCTGGCCTTCGATGCCCAGGGGCTGCGCCTGGAGCCGCGCGCATGAGCGCGGCATCGTTTCCGCGCCTGGTGGCCGATGTCGGCGGCACCAATGTGCGCTTCGCCAGCCAGTACCTGCCGCAGGGCCCGCTGCTGGGCATGGCCAGCTATGCCTGCGCCGATCACGCCAGCCTGTGGGATGCGATGCAGCACCATCTGCGCATCCAGGGCCTGGAGCGGCCGCGCTGCTGCGCCATCGGCATCGCCACCGCGATCACCGGCGACCAGGTGCAGATGACCAACCACCACTGGTCCTTCTCGATCGAGGCGCTGCGCCAGGCGTTGGGCGCCGAGCGCCTGCTGGTCATCAATGACTTCACTGCACTGGCGCTGGCCCTGCCGGCGCTGGCCCCTGGGTCGCGCCGCCAGGTCGGAGGCGGCGCGGCGGTGGACGGCGCGCCGATCGGTCTGGTCGGCCCCGGCACCGGCCTGGGCGTCTCTGGGCTGCTGCCCGGCGTCGGCGGCGCCGGCCTGGCCCCGATTGGCGGCGAGGGCGGCCATGTGACCCTGTCCTCCTTCGAGCCCGAGGAGGACGCGGTGCTGCGCGTGCTGCAGCGCCGCTTCGGCCATGCCTCGGCTGAGCGCGCGCTGTCCGGGCCTGGGCTGGAGAACCTGTACCAGGCTCTGGCCGGCGTGCGGGGTCAGGTTGTGCCCGAGCGGAACGCCCAATCCATCACCGCCGGCGAGGACCATTTGGCGCGCGACACTGTGGAGCTGTTCTGCAGCCTGCTGGGCAATGTGGCCGGCAATGTGGCGCTGACCCTGGGCGCCCGCGGCGGCCTCTATATCGGTGGTGGCATCGTGCCGCGCCTGGGCGCGCGCTTTGACCGCTCGCGCTTTCGCGAGCGCTTCGAGGCCAAGGGCCGCTTTCGCGACTATCTGGCTGCGATCCCGGCCTATGTCGTCAGCGCCAGCGACGAAGCGGCCCTGCTCGGCGCCTGCCGTGCGCTGGATGCGGCGATGCATTGAGCGGGCCGCGCTGCAGCGCTGGGCTCAGCGCCCCGCCGGCGGCGCCAGCTGCACGAAGGGCGTCCCCGCCCCGGTGTACTGCGGCAGTTTGCCGTCCCACTTCCTGATGGCTTCGCTCTCGTTCTCCAGCTGTTTCAGACGCAGCAGGTCGGGCGTGATTTCCAGGCGTTTGGCCTTCAGCGACTCGGCCTCGCCGCGTGCCTTGGCCAGGGCCTGTTCGGCCTCGACCCGGATACGCTCCAGATCGCGCTCGGCCGTCAGCTTCTTCTGCTCGGCCTCGACCTTGGCCTCGATGGCCTTGTCGAAGACGGCCGAGAAGTCGTAGTTGACCGCAGCCAGCGAGTCGACGATGACGCCGTGACGCTTCAGCCGCGCCTCCAGCGCGTCACGGATCTTGCCGCTGACCTCGGTGCGCTTGGTCACCAGTTCCTCGGCCGTGTACTGTGCCGCGATGGCCTTGGTGGCCTCCTGCGCTGCCGGCTCGATGACGCGCGCCGCCACCGCATGCTCGTTGCCTATGGCCTGGTAGGTCTGGGCCACCAAGGCCGGATCGAGCCGCCAGTTCAGCGCCGCCGAGACCGAGACCTGCTGCAGATCGCGCGAGGCGGCCACGCCCTTGCCCTCGCTCTTCTGCAAGCGCACATCGATCATGTGGACACGGTTCACCAGCGGCACGACGAAGTGGATGCCTTCGCCCAGCGGTTCGGGGTCGACCTTGCCGAAGGTCGTGATCACGCCGCGCGTGCCCGACTGCACGATGCGTATCGGGTTGATCAACGTGAAGACAAGATAGACACCGACCAGGATGGCGGCGATCTTGGCGACCCAGGAGACGAGGCTTCGGTTCATGGCAGTCCTTGAACGGCCCAGTCGGCCGCGCCGCGCAGGCTAACAGCGGGGTCGGGTCTTGCCTATGCCACCAAAGGGTGTGCGGGCGAACCGGGCGTCGAGATCTCCGCGCTTAGCGCGCGGTTGCGACCGGAGTTCTTGGCTGCATACAAGGCATGGTCGGCACGCTCCAGCACCGACTTTAGCGACTCCGGCAAGGCCGCCGTATCACGCCTGCGGCAGGCGTATCCGATCGACAGCGTAAAAACGACACGTCCTTGCTCACCGACCCGCACGGTGCTGGCGCTGGCTGCCTGGACCAAGGCTTCGGCGCGCTGGGCCGCCTCGACGGAAGTGGCACAGCCCCGGAGCAAGAGGCAGAATTCTTCGCCGCCGTAGCGGCCGGCGATATCGCTCAGCCGCACGGCGCCGGCCATCATGCGCGCGGCGTGGGCGAGCACCAAGTCCCCGCCGCCATGGCCGTAGCGGTCATTGATCTGCTTGAAGTGGTCGAGGTCGACCATCAGCACGGCAAAGGCTTCGGCCGGCCGGGCCTGCTCAATGGCGGCTGCCAGCTCGAAGAAGGCCCTGCGGTTGTACAGCCCGGTCAGGCCGTCACGGCGACTGAGCTCCTGCAGCTCGCGACGCTGCCGTTCATGGGCCATGCTGAAAAAGCCGATCGAGGCCGCGACCACGAACAGCGTGGCCATCGCCAGCGCGAACAGTTGCGGCGTGGAACTGGCGGCCGGGGCTACCTGGGTGCTGGCGCCGCCGGCGCTGAAGAGGGCGCGCATTGCGAATGCGGTCGCCATCACCGCCGCCACCGCTGCGGTCAGATAGGCGACCGGCAAACCGGTCCGACGGGCGTAGCGCAGCACCAGCCAGGCCATCCGGGCCAGCATCAGCGCCAGCGCGCAGGACATGGTGAAAACGGTGACGGCCCACGGTGCCAACTCCAGATAGGTCAGCAAGGTGCCGCCGATGCCGAAACTGCTCAGCAAGACCAGATGATGCCGCGTCACCCGCTGCTCGGTCAGTCGCGCCAGGGCCAGCACACCGAACACGGTGACCGCCATGATCAGCACGTTGGCGAACAGAAAGGTCAGCAGCCAGGGCGCATGGCCGCGCAGGAAGAACAGCAGGCAGGCGCCTCCGGTGGCCGCCATCGACACGCCCCACTCCCGCAGACCCATCGGTTGCTCGGGTATTGCGCGTGCGGTGCTGAAGGCCATCACCGCCATCATGAAGCCGACCATGCTGATTGCTGCCAGCATGGTCCTGGCGTCGAGTGCCAGCGCCTGACTGCTCGCGTCCATGCTCACCACCCCCTGGGTTGGCCGCTTGATGTCCAAAGCGGAGCATCTGCACGGCTCGTTGTGGAGGTGACTTTAACGGGGATTGGAATATGGGCCGACCTACATCTGCTCCCAGGGCAGGCCGTCATGGCGCCAGCCATTGAGCCGGCCGCGCTGGAAGTTCTCGTCCGGGTCGCCCTCGAAGCCATGGACGATGTTGACGACCTCGGCAAAGCCGGCCGCCTCCAGCGCCTGGCCGGCCGCGACCGTGCGGGTGCCGGAGCGGCACAGGAGCACCAGCGGCTTGTTCAGGTCGCCACCGGCCTCGCGCTTGACCTGGGCCACGAAGCGCTCCACATCGGGCTGCATCTCCGGATACTCGTACCAGGCCACATGGACGATGCCGGGCGGATGGCCGACATAGAGGTACTCCAGCTCCATGCGCACATCGAGGAACAGGGACTCGGGGTGTTCTTGCAGATAGGCCTGGGCCTCGACGGGGAGCAGATGTTTCATGGGGGTATTGACGCGCTCTCTAAAATGGCCGGATGAACGCTTCCACCCGACCCTACACGCGCGGCGCGCAGCTGCCCGAGATTCTGCAACAACGCATCGTCATCCTCGACGGCGCGATGGGCACGATGATCCAGCGCTATAAGCTGTCCGAGGCCGATTATCGGGGCGAGCGCTTTGCCGGCCATGGCAAGGACCTGAAGGGCAATAACGACCTGCTGGTGCTGACCAAGCCCGAGGTCATCAGCGAGATCCACGAACAGTACCTGGCCTCAGGCGCCGACATCATCGAGACCAATACCTTCGGCACCACCTCGGTGGCCCAGGAGGATTACGAGCTGGGCGAGCATGCCTTCGAGATGAATGTGGCCGCCGCCCGGCTGGCCCGCGCCGCCTGCGGCAAGTACAGCACGCCGGACAAGCCGCGCTTCGCTGCCGGCGCGCTGGGCCCGACGCCGCGCACCGCCAGCATCAGCCCCGATGTCAATGACCCCGGCGCCCGCAATGTCGACTTCGATACCCTGAAGACCGCCTACTACGAGCAGGCCAAGGGCTTGCTGGACGGCGGGGTGGACCTGTTCCTGGTCGAGACCATCTTCGACACGCTGAACGCCAAGGCGGCGATCTTCGCGCTCGACGAGCTGATGGAAGACACCGGCGAGCGCCTGCCGGTCATCATCTCCGGCACCGTCACCGATGCCTCGGGCCGCATTCTCTCGGGCCAGACCGTCACCGCCTTCTGGCATTCGGTGCGCCATGCCAAGCCGCTGGCCATAGGCCTGAACTGCGCGCTGGGCGCGACGCTGATGCGGCCCTATATCGAGGAATTGGCCAAGGCGGCCGGCGACACCGCGATCAGCTGCTACCCGAACGCCGGCCTGCCCAACCCGATGAGTGACACCGGCTTCGACGAGACGCCTGAGGTCACCGGCCGCCTGGTCGGCGAGTTTGCCGCCGCCGGTTTCCTGAACATCGCCGGCGGCTGCTGCGGCACGACCCCGGCCCATATCGCGGCCATCGCGCAAAAGGTCTCGGTCTACAAGCCGCGCGCCTGCGGCGCGGGCTTGTTCAGCGAATTGTTGGCCGTCTGACCTGCCGCACGGACCAGAGTCAGGATTTCGCGGGCCACCAGATCGGTCCGCTCCTTGTGAACATAGTGGCCGCTGCCATCTGCCTGGACATAACGGGCTTGCGGCAGTGATCGGGCCATCTCGCGCTGCTGGGCCAGCCAGGCCGTCATGAAGGCGGCGTTGGACAGCGGCGGCGGCTCGGTCGCGGAGATAACGACGGCCGGTACGGCGGGCAAGCGCGCCAGATCGCCGAGTTCGGCATAGGTGGCGGGCAGGCCCTGCACCTCGGCGCGCACCCAGGGCTCGGTCAGCATCAGCGCCCAGGCGGGGATGTCGCACATCGTGCCGCCGCCGGCTTCGCAGGCCGCCTTGAAGCCCGGGGGGCGGCCGTCCACCAGCACCAGGCCAGCCACCAGATCCGGGTAGCGCTTGGCAAAGCTCAGCACAAAGGGGCCACCAATCGAATGACCGACCAGGATGTAGGGTGGGTCCATGCCCTTCTGACGGAGGGTGTCCAGCAGTTGCTCGGCCACCTGGGCCCCGGTGCGCGGCTCGCCGCCGCGCCTGGAGCGCTGGTAGCTGAACACCGTCGTCTTGTCCGCCAGGCGCGCGCTCAGGCCGGTCCATGAATCGATGCCATCGCCGGCCCCGGACTCAAGCACCACCCCCGGGCGGCCCTGGCCCTGGATCTTGGTGTGAAGGTTGGGGCCATCAAAGATGGCCGGCAGCGGGTTGCTCGCGGCGCAGCCGCTGAGCAGCAGGGCCATCAAGCCCAGTCTGGAAACCATCATCATCATCGTTGGCGCTCTCTTGCTTGCTGATCCCGGCGCCAGTCTAGGCATGCCATCTGAGTAACAGATGAAAGCCTGGATCAATACAGCTTCAGCAGCCGCTCCATATTCACCAGCAGCTTGAGCTCATGCGGCGCCAGACTGGCGGCAATCGCCTGGCTGGCCAGGCGGGTGTCGCGCGGCACCGGCTCGCTCAGCGGCGCGCCGCTCTTGCCCAGCAGCGCGGCGACCAGGGGTTCGTTGGCGCTGTGGCCTCGCTTGGCGACGACGCCGACCTCGCCATTGGCCAGGCGCACCAGCGAGCCGGGCGGGTAGAGGCCGACGGCCTTGATCAGCGCGGCGCCGGCCTCGTCGGGCTGCTGCAGCTCGTCCAGATAGACGGCACGCGCCGCCTGGGCGCCCGACAGGGCCTTGCGCGAGCGCCGCGGGCTCAGCCGCGCGCCGTAGAGATCGACGCGGCGCAGCACCCGCGCCATCTGCTCGGGCACCGAGCGCGCGGCCAGGGGCCCGGGGCCGGCCTCATGATGCAGGCGCACGATCTGCAGCCAGAGCGAGTCGTGCACGCCCAGCGTGCGCAGCAGCTCGGCGCTGCGGTCGCCATGGCCGAGCAGCACCGCCCGGTGGGCCTCGCTGGGGCGTTCGTCCCGGCCGGCGAGCCGGTCCTGCAGCGCGCTGATGCTGATATTCATCGACAGCGCCGCCTGCCCCAGCACCAGGCGCAGATCCTCGGCCCAGCCCAGCTGGCGAGCGCAGAGCTCGCACAGCAGCAGGCTCAGCAGCGCGTGACGGGCGCTGTAGTGCTGGAAGTCCTGGCTGGATTCGAAGATCAGCAGCATCAGTGCCGCATCGGTTTGCTGCTGGACCCGCGCCAGCATCTCTTGCTGCAGCGTCTGGAAACGTGGCAGGAAGTCCTCGGCCCTGGGCTCGCGCAGCAACGCATGGCCGCGCAGCTGCAGATCGGCCCAGGCTGCCTGGTCGCTGACCTGGGGCACGGCGGCGCCGCCCCGCTCGGGCCGGTAGCTGGTCTGGGCGCGGGCGATGGCGCCCAGCGTGGCGCCCTGGTGCATCATCGTGTCGACCTTGTGGGCCAGCGCGCGCTGGTAGTCCTTGGTCTCATGGGCCTGCACCCAGGCACCGCGCTGTATCAGCGCCTGGACCAGGGGGCTGTCGCTGAGCACCTGGCCGCGCGCGATCAGCAGCTTGCCCTCGGCGTCGCGCAAGGAAAAGTCCAAGACCTGGCCGATGCGCAGGCTGTGAGGGGGCAGGGGTATCAGATCCACGGTGGTTCGCTAGAGCTCTGTACGGATTGTCGGCGCGCCGGCAGCCGGCTTGAGTCGGCGGCCGGGACGCAGCGTAAAATGCGCCACGGTCCGAGGAGCGTTGCGACGGGGTCTGCGATCATGCAGCAGCCCGCCAGGCTTGGATCTGCAAGGGCACCAGCCTTTTCAACGACGCTCACCGATCCATGATTTTGTCGTGGCCGAGGTGAGCCTGCGGTCCGATCTTTCGCCGAGGCCGCCATGAATACCGCTACCCCCCAGACCACGCCGCCCCCGATGAAGCTCTCGGGGCTGGAACCGGTGCGGATCGGCGCCGGCACACTCTTCGTCAATATCGGCGAGCGCACCAATGTCACCGGCTCCAAGGCCTTTGCCCGCATGATTCTGGCCGGGCAGTTCGAGCAGGCGCTGGCGGTGGCGCGCCAGCAGGTCGAAAACGGCGCCCAGGTCATCGACATCAATATGGACGAGGCCATGCTGGACAGCAAGGCGGCGATGGTGCGTTTCCTGAACCTGATCGCCTCCGAGCCCGAGATCGCGCGCGTGCCCATCATGATCGACAGCTCCAAATGGGAGGTGATCGAGGCCGGCCTGAAATGCATCCAGGGCAAGGGCATCGTCAACTCGATCTCGATGAAGGAGGGCGAGGCCGAGTTCCGCCGCCAGGCCAATCTGGTGCGCCGCTATGGCGCGGCCGCCGTCGTGATGGCCTTCGACGAGAAGGGCCAGGCCGACACCTTCGAGCGCAAGATCGAGATCTGCGCGCGGGCCTACAAGATTCTGGTCGACGAGGTTGGTTTCCCGGCCGAAGACATCATCTTCGACCCGAACATCTTCGCGATCGCCACCGGCATCGAGGAGCACGACAACTACGCGGTCGACTTCATCAACGCGACCCGCTGGATCAAGCAGAACCTGCCCGGCGCCAAGGTGTCGGGCGGGGTCTCGAACGTCAGCTTCAGCTTCCGCGGTAACGACCCGGTGCGCGAGGCCATCCACACGGTCTTCCTGTACCACGCGATCCAGGCCGGCATGGACATGGGCATCGTCAACGCCGGCATGGTGGGCGTCTACGACGATCTGGAAGCCACGCTGAGAGAGCGCGTCGAGGACGTGGTGCTGAACCGCCGGCCCCGGATCCCCGAAGGGGAGCCTTACGTCTCCCCCGGCGAGCGCCTGATCGAGGTCGCCGAGAGCGCCAAGGGCCTGGCCAAGGACGACACGGCCCGGCTGGCCTGGCGCGCCGGCGATGTCAATGCGCGGCTCTCGCATGCGCTGGTGCACGGCATCACCGACTTCATCGTCGAAGACACCGAGGAGGCCTGGGTCGCGATCCAGGCCGGTGGCGGGCGGCCCCTGCATGTGATCGAAGGCCCGCTGATGGCCGGCATGAATATCGTCGGCGACCTGTTCGGCCAGGGCAAGATGTTCCTGCCCCCGGTGGTCAAGAGCGCGCGGGTGATGAAGTCGGCCGTGGCCCATCTGATCCCGTACATCGCGGAAGAAACGCGCCAGCTGGAGGCCGCCGGTGGCGACGTCAAGCCCAAGGGCAAGATCGTCATCGCGACCGTGAAGGGCGATGTGCACGACATCGGCAAGAACATCGTCACCGTGGTCCTGCAGTGCAATAACTACGAGGTCGTCAATATGGGCGTGATGGTGCCCTGCCAGGACATCCTTGCGCGCGCCAAGGTCGAGGGGGCCGACATCATCGGCCTCTCGGGCCTGATCACGCCCAGCCTGGAAGAGATGCAGCATGTGGCCGCCGAGATGCAGCGCGACGACTACTTCCGCATCAAGAAGATCCCGCTGCTGATCGGCGGCGCGACCTGCAGCCGCGTTCACACTGCCGTCAAGATCTCGCCGCACTACGAAGGCCCGGTCGTCTATGTGCCCGATGCCTCGCGCTCGGTGGGCGTCTGCACCGAGCTGCTCAGCGACGACCGCGCGGCCGCCTATATCGACGAGCTGAAGGCCGACTACGACAAGGTGCGGCAGCAGCACGCCAACAAGAAGAAGACCCCGCTGGTGACCTTGGCCCAGGCGCGTGCCAACAAGACCAAGCTCGACTGGGCCGGCTATCGCCCGCCGGTGCCGAAGTTCATCGGCCGCCGTGTCTTCAAGAACTACGACCTGGCCGAGCTGGCCCAGCACATCGACTGGGCGCCGTTCTTCCAGACCTGGGACCTGGCCGGCCCCTTCCCGGCCATCCTGAAGGACGAGATCGTTGGCCACGAGGCGCAGCGCGTCTTCAGCGATGGCAAGCGCATGCTGCAGCGTCTGATCGATGGCCGCTGGCTGACCGCCAACGGCGTGTTCGGCCTTTACCCCGCTGCCCAGGTCAATGACGACGATATCGAGATGTACAGCGACGAAAGCCGCAGCGAGGTCTTGATGACCTGGCGAGGCCTGCGCATGCAGTCGGAGCGCCCGGTGGTAGACGGCGTGATGCGGCCCAACCGCTGCCTGGCTGACTACGTCGCCGCCAAGGGCTCGGTGCCGGACTACATCGGCCTGTTCGCCGTTACCGCCGGCCTGGGTGTGGACAAGAAGGAAGCGCAGTTCCTGGCCGACCACGACGACTACTCGGCCATCATGCTGAAGGCCCTGGCCGACCGCCTGGCCGAGGCCTTTGCCGAGCGTCTGCACCAGCGTGTGCGCCAGGAGTTCTGGGCCTATGCGGCCGATGAGGCCTTGAGCAACGAGCAGATGATTGCCGAGCAGTACCGCGGCATCCGCCCGGCACCCGGCTACCCGGCCTGCCCGGACCATCTGTCCAAGCGCGATCTGTTCAAGGTACTGACCCCCGAGGACATCCAGATGGGCCTGACCGACAGCATGGCGATGACACCGGCCGCCAGCGTCAGCGGTTTTTATTTCTCGCACCCTGAGGCCAGCTATTTCAATGTCGGCACCATCGGCGACGATCAGATGCAGGATTGGGCGGCGCGGATGGCGCTGGACGAAGCAGCCGCGAAGCGCGCGCTGGCGCCGCTGCTGGGCTGACATGCGCTTACATCTGCCGGTCGGCGCCGGCCCGGCGGTCTGCGTTAAGGTGTCATCCCTGTTTCCGGAGTTGACCCTATGAGCATGCCCTTGAATTCCAGCCAGACCATTGCCATCGTGGCGGTAGCGGCCGCTCTGGTGGCCGGCGCCTACGCGCTGGGCCGTTCCACGCAAGACCCGACCCCTGCGCCTGCGCCTTTGGCCGCCGTGGTCGAGGACAGCAAGCCCGCACCGGCCAAGCTCGCTCAAGCCGAGGTGCCGAAGCCGGCCCCCAAGCCCGCCGCCGAGCCCAAGCCTGTGGCCGAACCCCGGCTTTGCAATGACTGCTCACGCGTCGTCTCGGTGCGCAGCGAGGAGCGCGAGGGCGAGGGCAGCGGCCTCGGTGCGATCGGTGGCGCGGTGATCGGTGGCATCCTGGGCAACCAGGTCGGCGGCGGCAGCGGCAAGAAGATTGCCACGGTCGGTGGCGCGGTGGCCGGTGGCTATGCCGGCAACGAGATCGAGAAGCGCCAGAAGAGCAAGCGCGTCTGGATCGTCCGCCTCGAGCACAAGGACGGCAGCAGCCGCACCCTGGAACGCGCCAGCGATCCGGGCCTGAAGGCCGGCGACATCGTCGAACTGCGCGACGGCGAGCTGCGTCGTCACTGAGGGATCATTGAGCGCCGGCCTGCCGGTAGCGTGCCGGCGGCAGCCCGACCCGGCGGGTGAACTCGCGGGTGAAGTGGGCCTGGTCGGCAAAGCCGCACAGAAAGCCGATCTCGGCGATGCCATGCGCGCTGCTGCCCAGGCACCAGGCCGCCAGCCTTGAGCGGGTCTCGGCGATCACGCCGCTGAGGCTCAGGCCATGGGCGGCCAGCTGGCGCTGCAGGCTGCGGCCCGACAGGCCCAGGCCATCGGCGACCTCGGCCAGCCGCAGCGCCGCAGCCGGGTCGGCCAGCTGGCGCTGCGCCAGTGCCAGCGCCAGCGGTGGCCAGCGCAGCGGCGCCAGCAGATCGGCCGGTGCGCAAGGTCTGCTTGGCAAAGGGCTGAGCGCCCGCCAGCGGAACTGCCAGGCCCGCATCGCATCATCGGCGGCCAGCTGGCGCAGCGTGGCCTCGTCGGCCTGTGGATGCACCGGCTGACCGGCGATCCACACCTGCAGCGCTTGCGTGCCCAAAGCCTCGAAGCCGCCGATCAGCACGCCCAGCACCGCCAGGCTCTCGGCCGACTGCGGTGCGGGGCCGCTGTGCCTGAGCCTGATCCGGCCCTCGTCCGGTTCGTCCTCGATCAGCACGCGGTGCTCGGCGTGGATATAGCGCTCCAGCCGCTGCCAGCGCCGCATGAAGTCCAGCGGCGCGCGCGCCGCCACCAGCACCTGGTGCAGCGGCTCGCCCTCGATATGACTGACCTCGCGCGCCAGTGCCAGCAGCGTGGCCAGGCCGCCCTGCTCGACGATGGCCGCGACGACACGTCGCTTGTCCTGATGCGCCACCCGCGCGCCCTCGGGCAGCGGCAGCGGCGGGTTCAGGCCTTGCGCGGCCATGCCGCGCAGCAGCAGGCGCAGCATCGTCGCGCTGGCGAAGTCGGCGGTGTTCATCGCGCCAGTGTGCCCGCTGCTGCTCTCAAATCGTCGGCACGCACCGGCAGCCGCGTGAAGCGCAGGCCGGTGGCGGCCCGCAGCGCGTTGGCGATGGCCCCGGCGCCGGCCACCATCGCGGTCTCGCCGGCGCCGCCGCTGGGCTCGCTGGTATCGATCAGCTCGATATGCAGGGCCGGCAGATCGTGGATGCGCGGGATCGGCGCCTCGGCGAAGCCGCTGGCCGCGATGCCCGCCTGCTTGTCCACCGGCAGCGCCTCGATCAGCACCATGCCCAGACACCAGACCAGATTGCCCTCGATTTGCGCGCGCACGCCATCGGGCTGGATGATGCGGCCGCAGTCATGGGCGCAGTGCATCGTGCTCACCCGGGCGGCGCCGCTGGCCCGCTCGACCTCGACCTCGGCAATCACCGCTGCATAAGCGCTGCCCTTGTAGATGCCGCAGGCCAGGCCGCGGCCGCGCAGGGTGTTTTCATCGCTGGCCGGCTGCTGCGGCCAGCCGGCACTCTGCGCGACGCGCTCCAGCACGCGACGAAGGCGGGCGTTGTCCAGCTGCGCCAGGCGGAAGGCCAGCGGGTCGATACCGGCCAGGTGGGCGCATTCGTCGATCGCGCTCTCGATCACCCAGCAGTTGGGCCCCGCGCCCAGGCCACGCCAGGGGCCGGTGTGCACAGGCAGCCTGCGGGCGTCGAACTCGATACGCTGGCGCGGCAGCGCATAGGGCGGCAGCGCGCCGCGCGCGACGCCGCCATCGCCCTTGATGTCCGCCAGGCCCTGCATCCAGCGCGGCATCGCCGCCGGTGTGAACAGGATGTGGCTGCTGATCAGCCGGTGCCACCAGTCGCTCACCCGGCCGTCCTGCAGCCGCGCCCGCAGGCGGTGGCGCGAGGGCGGGCGGTGAAAGCCCTGCTGCAGCTCCTGGGCGCGGGTCCACTGCACCTTGACCGGCGCGCCGACCGCGCGCGACAGCAGGGCCGCCTCCGGCTCCACCAGCACCAAAGTGCGGGCCCCGAAAGCCCCGCCGGCGCGGCAGGCCTGCACCTGGACCTTGGCCTCATCCAGCGCCAGCCGCCGCACCAGCGTGTCGCGAACATAGAAAAGGTCCTGCGTGCCGGTCCATAGCCGCAGGCTCTGGTCGGCCGCCCGGTAGTCGGCGACGGCGCAGCGCGGCTCGATGCCGTTGTGCGCCGCCAGCGGGGTCTCGAAGACCAGGTCCACGTCCCAGGGGCCGGCCTCGGACACCTCGTCCTCGCGCAGTTGGTGGCGCAGCCGGCCCTGCGGGGGCAGCTGCAGCAGGCGCTCGATGTCGTTGGCATCGCCGTCCTCGACCTGCCACTGCAGGGCCAGCGCCGCCTCGATGCGGTCCAGTGCGCCCGGCGTGCGGGCCAGCAGGCCCAGGCCCTGGCTGTTGGCGCTTGTCAGCCCCGGGTGCTCGACCAGGGCCACGAAGCCGGGCAGCGCGCGGGCCGCTGCGGCGTTGAAACCGGCGGGCCGCGAGGCCAGCTCGGGCGACACGGGCGCCCGCAGCACACGGCCGTAAAGCAGGCCCGGCAGCCGCACATCGGCCGCAAACAGCGGCGCGCCGCTCACGATCTCGCGGCCGAAGCCCAGGGCGTCGGACTGTTGGCGTGGCGCTCCGTTCAGGCTGCGCAGCGCGCTGGCCGGCCACTCGCNCGCGAGGCCAGCTCGGGCGACACGGGCGCCCGCAGCACACGGCCGTAAAGCAGGCCCGGCAGCCGCACATCGGCCGCAAACAGCGGCGCGCCGCTCACGATCTCGCGGCCGAAGCCCAGGGCGTCGGACTGTTGGCGTGGCGCTCCGTTCAGGCTGCGCAGCGCGCTGGCCGGCCACTCGCGCGGCGGGCGACCGGCCAGGGCCTCGCGCAGTGCGTCGCAGGCCTGGGCCAGCGGCAGCGCGAAGTCCTTGACCGAGTCGCTGCCGACGGTGGCGCGCACCGGTGACATGCTCCGGCTGTCGGGCAGCGCCAGGCTGATCGCGCCCACGGCCACGCCCAGCTCGTCGGCGGCGATGCGGCGCAGCGCGGTGCCGATGTGCTGGCCGATCTCGGCGCGCGGCAGCCGCAGCTCGAAACGGCCCGCGCCCAGATGGCTGATCCAGCCCATCGCGTCGGCCCGTGTGGGCTCGGGGCGACGCGGGATCACGGGCAGCATCGAGCAGCCGGCCAGGAGGGGCACGCTCAGCAGCGCGCCCAGCAGCTCGCGGCGCTTCATGATGAACGGGCGGCGCGCTGGATCGCGCGGCACATGCGGGGCTGGCTGCCGCAGCGGCACAGATGGCCGGCCAGCGCGGTCTTGATCTCGGTCTCGCTGGGCTGCGCTGTCTGCCGCAGCAGGGCCGCAGCGGCGAGCAGGTGGCCGCTCTGGCAATAGCCGCATTGCGGCACGGCCTCGTCCAGCCAGGCCTGTTGCAGCGGGTGCAGCCGCTCGCCATCGGCCAGGCCCTCGACCGTGGTCACCGTGCGGCCCTGCACCGCCGCCACCGGCAGCAGGCAGCTGCGCTGCGGCGCTCCGTCCAGCAGCACGGTGCAGGCGCCGCACTGGCCGAGGCCGCAGCCGAATTTAGCGCCCACCAGGCCCCAGGCCTCGCGCAACACCCACAGCAGCTGCTCGTCCCGCCAGCCCTCGGGCACGACCCGGGTCCGGCCATTGACCATCACTTCCATCATCGCCACTCCCTGCTTGAGATGAGCAGCGATCTTGGTCCGGCGGCCGGACCGGGTCTTGAACAATCGCGCCAGCGGCCGACGGCTCAGGCAAAAACCAGCACCTCGCTGACTGGCAGGCGCGGTTTCTGCGGCCAGTTGTCCGCCCGGGCCCGGCCCACGGTGACCAGCATGACGGGCAGGGTGTGCGCGTCGAGCCCGAATTCCCTGGCCACGGCCTGTGCATCGAAGCCGCCCATCGCGCCGCTGGCCAGGCCCATGCCCTGGGCCGCCAGCATTAGCGTCATCGCGGCCAGCGAGGCCGATCGTATCGCCTCGTCGCGCTGCAGCTGCGGGTCGTGGGCATGGGCCTCGGTGGCCGCAGCCAGCCAGTTCTGGAACACCGCGTCGCCGACGATGCCCACCGCCGGCCGCAGCGCGCGCGGCAGGCTCTCGTGCGCCGCCAGCAGGCCGCTGATGATGAAGGTGACGGCCGCATCGGCCACCTGGGGCTGGCCGTAGGCAGCGGCCTGCAGGCGCGCTTTCGCGGCGGGCGTGCGCACCGCGATGAAATGCCAGTTCTGGAAGTTGTAGGCCGAGGGCGCCAGCGTGGCCAGGCGCACCAGCTCGGCGATGCTGGCATCGTCAAGGGCCTGGCCGGGTTCGTAGCGGGTGACCGATTGGCGCGAGGCTATCAGTGCATGGACGGGGTGTTGCATGGGTTCCTTCTTCTGAAGTGGGGGAAGGGTGTCAGCGCCTCGCGTTCATCGCCAGCTGCATCGCCAGCACGCTGCCGAGCACGACCAGCAGGCCCAGCAGGGACAAGCCGCCCATGGCCTGTCCCAGCAGCAGCCAGCCCAGCAGCACGGCGGTCAGCGGGCTCAGCAGACCCAGCGAGGACACGGCCACCGGTGACAGCCGGGCGATGCCGCGGAACCACAGTGCATAGGCGAGCAGGGCGCCGGCGAGAGACAGATAGGCATAGCCGAGCACTTGGCCCATGCCCAGCGCGGGCAGCGGCGCATCGACGCGCCAGGCCAGCGGAAGCAGCATCAGCCCGGCGAGCAGCAGCTGCCAGCCGGTCAGGGCCAGCACCGGCATGCCGGTCTGCCAGCGCCGCGCCAGATAGGTGCCGGCGGCCATGCTGACCGCGCCGGCCAGGGCCGCCGCCACGCCGACCGGGTCCCAGACGGCGCCCGGCGACAGCAGCAGCGCGGCCATGCCCAGCACGCCGGTGACGCCGGCGCCTATCGCCAGCGAGGGCGGCCGGCGCCGGTCCACCGCCCAGCTCATGCCGATTACCAGCAGGGGCTGGATCGCGCCGACCACGGCGGCCAGGCCGCCGGGCAGGCGGTAGGCGGCGATGAAGAGCATGGCCTGGAAAAAGCCCAGGTTCAGCGCCGCCAGCACCAGCAGGCGGCCCCAGTCGCCGCGCGCCGGCAGGCGCCGGGCGTAGAGCACCAGCAGCAACCCGGCCGGCAGCGAGCGTATCAGCGCCGCCGTGAAGGGCCGGTCGGGCGGCAGCAGCTCGGTCGTGACGATATAGGTGCTGCCCCAGATGGCGGGCGCCAGCGCCGTCAGCCAGGCGTCGGCTCCGGAGGATTGTTGCGATGCAGTGCCCATTTATTGCCTCTACTTCAAGATAAATAACTGTAGCATTAATCTTGATATAGAGATAAATACCCCAGGCCGAGCACGGCCTACACTGGGCGCCGTGAACACCAAATTCCTTGAAACCCTGGTGGTGCTGGCCCGGGTCGGCAGCTTCCGCGAGACCGCCCAGGTGATGAACACCACGCAGGCGGCGATCTCGCAGCGCATCGCCGCGCTGGAGGACGAGCTGGGCGCCGAGCTGGTGGACCGCAGCGCGCGCCGGCTGGGCCTGACCCAGGTCGGCGAGCAGGTGCTGCGCCAGGCCGAGCGCATGCTGGCGCTGGAGCGCGAGTTGAAGCTCTCGACCCGGCCCGATGCGCCGGCGGCCGGCCGGGTGCGCATCGGCGCGATCGAGTCGGTGGTGCACACCTGGCTGTCGCCGCTGATACGCCAGCTGGCCGAGCGCTATCCGCAGATCAACCCGGACATCACGGTGGACACCGCGCGCCATCTGCAGGACCAGTTCCGCCTGCGCAAGCTGGACCTGATGATCCAGAACGACCCCTTTGCCGAGGCCATAGGCACGCTGGACTACCGGGTCACGCCGCTGTGCGAGTTTCCGCTGCGCTGGGTCGCCAGGCCCGAGCTGCTACCGGCCAGCGGGCGGCTGACGATGGAGGATCTGGAGCGGGTGCCGCTGCTGACCTTCTCGAAGACATCGAGCCCGCAAGCCCATGTGCGCGCGCTCTTCGTCGACCGCGACATTGAGCCGCGCGTCTGCAGCTTCCCCTCGGTCGAGTCCATCATCCAATTGGCCAGCGACGGCTACGGCATCGCGGCGATCCCGCCGGTGTTTGTGCGCGCGCAGCTGGAGCGGGGCTCGCTATGGCAGTGCGAAGGGCCGCCGCTGCCCTCGATGGCGATCAGCGTGATCACCGAAGGCCGGGTCAGCACGGCGGTGCGTGAGACGGTCGGCCTGGTGCGCGAGGTGGTGGCGGGGTTTTGCGAGCGGGTCGGGGCCGACTGGGTGCGGCCACTGGGGCCGGATCAGGGCTGAACGGGGGCTCCCGGCGCCCGCAGCGCGACACCATCGGTCGTCAGCGCGGCGCGGATATGGCGCGCGAACTCCAACGCGCCGGGTTGGTCGCCGTGCAGGCACAAGGTGTCGGCCTGGACCGGCACGACGTTTCCGCTCAAGGCGGTGACGCTGCCGGCGAGCATTTGCCTGACTTGGGCCAGCGATTGCTCAGGGTCTTCGATCATCGCGCCGGGCAGGCCGCGCGGCGACAGCGAGCCGTCGTCCTGGTAGCTGCGGTCGGCGAAGACCTCGTTGGCCGCGCGCAGGCCCAGGGCTTCGGCCGCCTTGATCATCTCGCTGCCGGCCAGGCCGAAGAAGACCAGGCCGGGATCGAAGTCGCGCACCGCCTGGACAATCGCGTCGGAGAGCTTGCGATCCTTGACCGCCATGTTGTAGAGCGCGCCATGCGGCTTCACATGGTTCAGGCGGCCGCCGGCGGCGCGGGCAAAGCCTGCCAGCGCGCCGATCTGGTAGAGCACCATCGCATAGGCCTCGGCCGGCGAGATCTTCATCTCGCGGCGGCCGAAGCCCTGCAGGTCCGGCAGGCCCGGATGGGCACCGACCGCGACGCCCTTGGCGATGGCCGCACCGACGATGCGGCGCATCGTGCCCGGGTCGCCGGCATGGAAGCCGCAGGCGATATTGGCCGATGACACATGGTCGAGGATGGCGATGTCGTTGCCCATGGTGTAGGCGCCGAAGCCTTCGCCCATGTCACAGTTGAGATCCAGGGTCTTGCTCGTCATGAGGCGGCTCCCAGTGCAGCGGCGAACTGCTGCTCACGTTGCAGATACAGGGTCTGCGCGGTCTCCAGCGAGACCGGCACGAAGCGCAGCGCCTGCTGCGGCGCCAGCTGCGCGAGCAGCGGCAGGTCCACGCTGATCACATGGCCGATCTTCGGATAGCCGCCGGTGCTCTGGCGCTCGGCCATCAGGACGATGGGCTGACCATCGGGCGGCACCTGGATGCTGCCGAAGTTGACCGCTTCCGAGATCAGCTCGCCGGGCTGGCTGCGCGAGAGCGCCGGGCCTTCGAGCCGGTAGCCCATGCGGTCGGACTGCGGGCTGATGCGGTAGCTGGCCTTGGTGAACAGTACCTGCGCCTCGGCCGTGAAGCCGGCCCAGTGCTCGCCGAGCACGACGCGCAGCGGCGTGATCTCGGCGCTGGGCAGGGTGCTGACGAGCGGCAAGTCCGGCAGCGCGCCGGCCGCTTGGAAGTCGGCCGCCTGCAGCACATCGCCCTTGCGCAGCGCCCGGCCCAGATGGCCGCCAAAGCCGCCGCGCACAAAGGTGCTGCGGCTGCCCATCAGCGGCGCCACGGAGAAGCCGCCGCGCACCGCCAGATAGCTGCGCAGGCCGTTGATGCGCCGGCCAAAGGCCAGCAGCGCGCCGGCCGGCACGTCGATGCGCTGGTTCAGCGCCACAGGGGCGCCGTCCAGCGTGGCCGACAGGTCGGCGCCGCAGATGGCGATCTGGGTGGCCGCCGCGAAGCGCAGGCTGGGTCCCATCAGCACGATCTCCAGCGTGGCCTCGTCCCGCACATTGCCCGCCAGCAGATTGGCTAGGCGGTGCGAACACTCGTCCATCGCGCCGCAGACCGGCACGCCCAGGTGCTGGTAGCCGTAACGGCCCAGGTCCTGCAGCTGCGATTGCGCGCCGGGTTTGATGACTTCGATGCTGATGCTCATTGCCGCGCCTCCAACATCGCCTCATAGGTGATGGCGTCGATGCGCACGAAGCGGATCGCGTCGCCCGGGCCCAGCAGGCAGGGCGGCTCGGCGCCGGCCTCGAACAGGCGCACCGGCGTGCGGCCCAGGATGTTCCAGCCGCCGGGGGTTTCCAGCGGGTAGATGCAGGTCTGCTCGCGGGCGATGGCCACCGAGCCGGGGGGGATATGGGTGCGCGGTGTCGTGCGGCGCGGCATCGCGAGCTGCGGGTTCAGCCCGCCGATGAAGGGAAAGCCCGGTGCGAAGCCCAGCATATAGACGCGGTGCGCCGATTCCAGATGCAGCGCGATCACGCGCTCGGGGCTCAGGCCGCAGCGCTGGGCCACATCCTCCAGATCGGGACCGTAGTCGCCGCCATAGCAGACCGGGATCTCGATCACGCGCGGCGCGGCCTGCTGGGCATCGAGCGGCTGGGCCAGCCGCTCCAGCAGCAGGGCCTTCAGCGTCGCGAACGGTGTCGGTCCGAAGCACTCGGGGCGGTAGTGCAGGGCCACGGTGCTGAAGGCGGGCACGATGTCGCGCAGGCCGGCTATCGGCTGGGCGCGCAGGCGCTGCACAAAGGCGTGCACCCGGGCGCTGGTCTCGGGGTCCACGGTCGTGCCCAGCCCCACCAGCAGGCAGCGGTCACCGACCGCGTCAATGCGCCAGTTTTCAGTCGTCATACAGCAGTCACTTCCGTCAGCAAGCCCTGGCGCTCGCGCTCGACCCAGCCGGTGTCGACCTCGCCGGCGATGAAGTCGGCGTGCTCGGCCACCGCAGCCAGGAAGCCGAGATTGTTCTTGACGCCCTCGATACGGCTGGCCGCCAGCGCTTCGCGCAGCCGTGCCAGCGCGGCCTCGCGGTTCTCGCCCCAGACGATCAGCTTGGCGATCATCGGGTCGTAGAAGGGCGTGATCTGGTCGCCCTCGCGCACGCCGGTGTCGATGCGCACATGCGACATCGCCAGCGGTAGCTTGAAGACCTTCAAGGGCCCCGGCGAAGGGAAGAAATTCTTGGCCGGGTTCTCGGCATAGAGCCGGCATTCGATGGCCGCGCCGAGCTGCGCGATCTGCGCCTGCGGAAGCGGTGAGAACGTGCCGGCCGCGAGCCGGATCTGGGCCTGGACCAGGTCCCAGCCCGTGACCATCTCGGTGACCGGATGCTCGACCTGGATGCGGGTGTTCATCTCCAGGAAGAAGAACTCCAAGCTGTCGGCGTCGACGATGAATTCCACCGTGCCCGGCCCGCGGTAGCGCTGGTGTGCGGCCAGCGCGACGGCGGCCGCTGCCATGCGCTCGACCATCGCCGCAGGCAGGCCCGGCGCCGGGCTTTCCTCGATGATCTTCTGGAAGCGGCGCTGCACCGAGCACTCGCGCTCGAACAGATGCACGGCCGTGCCGTCGCCATGGCCGAAGACCTGGATCTCGATATGGCGGGCGCGCGCCACCAGGCGCTCCAGATAGACGGTGCCGTCCTTGAAGGCCTTGGCCGCCAGGGCCTGGGTCGCGGCCACCGCGGCCAGCAGCTGCTCGGGCGTGTCGACCCGGCGCATGCCGATGCCGCCGCCACCGCCGGTGGCTTTCACCAGCAGCGGGTAGCCGACCTCTTGCGCGGCTTGTTCGATGCCGTCGAGTACGTCGACCGCGAAGCGCGGACTGCCCGGCAGGGTCGGCACGCCGGCGGCCTGGGCGATGGCGCGGGCGCGCTCTTTGTCGCCCATGGCCTCGATGCTGTCGGGCGCCGGGCCGATCCAGGTGACGCCAGCGGCCTCGGCGGCGCGGGCGAAGCCGGTGTTCTCGGACAGGAAGCCGTAGCCGGGGTGCACGCCGTCGGCGCCGTGGCGCAGCGCGGCCTCAAGAATGCGCTCGCCGTTCAGATAGCTCTGCGCGGCCGGCGCCGGGCCGATGGGCTCGGCGAAGTCGGCCAGTTCCACGTGCAGGGACTTGGCATCCGCTTCGGAATACACCGCGACGGTCGCTATGCCCAAGGCCTTGCAGGCGCGGATGATGCGGCAGGCGATCTCGCCGCGGTTGGCAATCAGTATCTTTTTCATCTTCATCAGCCCATCGCGTTGGGCAGCAGCATCACGATCTGCGGGAACAGCGTGATCAGCACGGCGGCCAGCACCAGCAGCAGGAAGAAGGGGAAGGCCATGCGCGCCAGCGTGAACAGGCCCTTGCCGGTGATGCCCTGGATCACGAACAGATTGAAGCCCACCGGCGGCGTGATCTGGGCCATCTCGACCACCAGGATCAGGTAGATGCCGAACCACAGCGGGTCGATGCCGGCGGCCTGCACCGCGGGCAGCAGCACGGCCGTGGTCAGCACGACGATGGAGATGCCGTCGAGGAAGCAGCCCAGCAGCACGAAGAACACCGTCAGCACCGCCAGCAGACCATAGGCCGACAGATTCATCGAAGCGATCCACTGCGCGACATTGGCCGGCAGACCGGTAAAGCTCATCGCGCTGGTCAGATAGGCCGCGCCCAGCAGGATGAAGGTGATCATGCAGGAGGTGCGCGCCGCGCCCATCAGGCTGGCGACGAAGGAGGCCCGGCCCAGCGAGCCGCCCAGGCCGGCAATGATCAGCGAGCCGATCACGCCGATGGTGGCGGCCTCGGTGGCGGTGGCGATGCCGGCGTAGATGGAGCCGATCACGCCGACGATCAAGAGCACCACCGGGGCCAGCAGGCGCAGGCGCTTGAAGCGCTCGGCCCAACCGACCTGCTCGGCGTCGCGCGGCACCTTGGCCGGATTGCGCAGCGCCCAGATCGCGATATAGCCCGAGAACAGCAGCATCATCATCAGGCCCGGCAGGATGCCGGCGGTGAACAGCTTGACGATGGAGACCTGGGCCGCGACGCCATAGACGATCATCACGATGGACGGCGGGATCAAGAGACCCAGCGTGCCGGCGCCGGCCAGCGAGCCGATGCTGATGCTCTCGTCATAGCCGCGCGCCTTCAGTTCGGGCAGCGAGATCTTGCCGATGGTGGCGGCCGTCGCGGCCGAGCTGCCGCTGACCGCCGCGAAGATGCCGCAGCCCAGTACGTTGACGTGAACCAGCCGGCCCGGCAGGCCGTTGACCCAGGGGCCCAGGCCCGAGAACATGTCCTCGGCCAGACGGGTGCGGTAGAGGATCTCGCCCATCCAGATGAACAGCGGCAGTGCGGTCAGCGACCAGCTTGCGGTCGAGCCCCAGGCGGTGGTCGCGAAGATCACGCCGGCCGGCGCGTCGGTGAACAGCAGCAGGCCCAGCAGGCCGCAGCCGATCAGGGCCAGGGCCACCCAGACGCCCAGGCCCAGCAAGAGGAAGAGCAGGGCCATCAGGACGCCCGCTTGTGCAAGATCGCTCATGAGGTGTCCTTTTCTATTCGGTGCGGGCGGTCTCGCCGTCCGGCGCATCGCTCAGCGGCCGGCCGCGCAGGCCACGCCAGAGGCGGTCGATCAGCATCAGGGCCAGCAGCAGCATGCCGATGGCCATGGCCAGCTGCGGAATCCACAGCGACACCCGCAACATGCCCTGGGCAACCTCCTCGTACTGCCAGGAGCCGTAGACGAACTGCAGCGTGTGCCAGGCGGCCCAGACCGCCAGCGCCACGCCCAGCGCCGAGGCCAGCAGCTCGTAGCCGCGCTCCCAGCGCTTGGGCAGGAACTGCAGCACCAGCGTCACGCGGATGTGGTCGCCATGGCGCATCGCATAGGGCAGGGCCAGAAAGGCCGAGGCCGCCATGGCCCAGGCGGCGAAATCATCGGCGGCCGGGATCTGATGGCCTAGCAGGCGCGCGACGATCTGCGCGGCGATCACCAGGCCGATGGCGGCCAGCGCGACGGCCGAGGCCGCCCCGGAGGCCTTGGAGAGACGGTCGAGGACGGCCATGGCGTTCGTTTACTTCTTGTTGAAGGCGTCGAGGACCTTGGCGCCGTCCGGGCCGGCCTTCTTGGTCCATTCCTCGGCCATCGTCGCGCCGACCTTGTTCAGCTCGGCGGCGATCGCTGCCGGCACCGGCTGCACCGTGATGCCCTTGGCGGCCAGGGTCTGGGTCAGCTTGGCGGTCAGCTCGCGGGCCTGGGCCCAGCCGCGCGCCTCGGCCTTGGCACCGGCGGCCATCACGGCTTGGCGCTGCGCCTCGGGCAGGGCCATCAGCGAGCGCTTGTTGGCGATGACGATGGCCTGCGGGATGAAGGCCTGGGCGTCGTAGTAGTGCTTCACATAGTCCCAGGCCTGGGTGTCCACGCCGGTGGCCGGCGAGGTGATCATCATGTCGATCACGCCGGTCGAGAAGGCCTGCGGCACCTCGGCGGTCTGGATCGTCGTGGGCACCGCGCCCATCAGCGTGACCATCCGGCTGGTCGAGGCGCTGTAGGCGCGAAAGCGCGCGCCCTTGAAGTCGCCGATCGCGGCCACCGGCTTCTTGGTGTAGATGCCTTGCGGCGGCCACGGCGAGCCATAGACCAGCACCAGGCCCTGTTTGTCCAGACGGGCGGCGATCTGCTCGCGGGCGGCCTTCCAGAGCTTCTCGGAGGCGTCGAAGGAGCTGGCCAGGAAGGGCACGCTGTCGATCTCGAACATCGCATCCTCGTTGCCCAGCGCCGACATCAGCACCTCGCCGATCGGCACGATGCCCTGCTGCACGCCGCGCTTCACCTCGGGGCGCTTGAGCAGCACGCTATTGCTCTGCACCTTGAACTCCAGCTGGCCGGCGGTGGCGGCCTTCACGTCCTCGGCGAACTGGCGCACATTGACGGTCAGGTAATTGGCGTCGGGCTGTTCGGCCGACATATTCCAGGTGGCGGCCTGGGCGGTGCTGGAGAGCAGGACGGCGGCGGTGGCGCTGAGCAACAGGCGTTTCATCTCGGGCTTCCTTGTATGGAATGGGGTAGTGGCGCGAATGTCTACCAATCCGGCACCGAGGTCGACCGAGAAATCTTTATGGACCGTGGCTAGATTTGCTGATGCCTGGTGTTAACCCTTGGTTTGCAGACCGCGCCGCAGCTGCACGGCCTCGGCCATATGCGCCGGTGCAATCAAGGGGCTGGCGGCCAGATCGGCAATCGTGCGCGCGACCCGCAGCACCCGGTGGTAGCCGCGCCCCGACCAGCCCAGCCGGGTGGCGGTTTTCTGCAACAGCGCGGCAGCGGCCGGCTCGGCCTGGGCATGCGCCTCCAGCAGGGCGGGGCTCAGCAGCGCATTGCAGCAGCCCTGGCGGGCCAGGGCCAGTTCACGGGCGGCCGCGACGCGAGCGGCGACCACGGCCGAGGGCTCGCCGTCCGGCGCGGCCGCCAGCACCTGGGGCGGCAGCACCGGCACCTCGACCAGCAGGTCGAGCCGGTCCAGAAAAGGGCCGCTGAGCCGGCGCTGGTAGCGCGAGACCTGGTCCGGCGAGCAGCGGCATTCGCCCAGCGGATTGCCCAGCTGACCGCAGGGGCAGGGGTTCATGGCCGCGACGAGCTGAAAGCGGGCCGGGAACTCGGCATGCCGGGCGGCGCGGGCGATCAGGATGCGGCCGTTCTCCATCGGCTCGCGCAAGGCCTCCAGCGCGGCCCGGGGGTACTCGGGCAGCTCATCGAGAAAGAGCACGCCGTGCTGGGCCAGCGTGATCTCGCCCGGCCTCGGTGGCGAGCCACCGCCCACCAGGGCCACGCTGGAGGCGCTGTGGTGCGGCGCGCGCAGCACGCGCCGCCCCCACAGCGCCGGCTCGAACTGGCCGGCCAGGCTCAGCACCGCCGCCGACTCCAGTGCCTGCTCCTCGTCCAGCGGTGGCAAGAGCCCCAGCAGGCGCTGGGCCAGCATCGATTTGCCGGTGCCCGGCGGGCCGATCAGCAAGAGGTTCAGCGCGCCGGCGGCGGCGATCTCCAGCGCCCGCTTCGGGCCGGCCTGGCCCTTGATATCGCGCAGATCGGGGGCGGCATCCGGGGCCAGCGAGACGGTGGCGGGGCGGGCGCGCTGCAGCGGCGACCCATCGCCGCCCGGGCTCAGCGCGGCCACCAGGTCCAGCAGATGGGCGGCGCCGAACACCGCCACGCCGCCGACCAGGGCCGCCTCGGCGGCATTCGCCTCGGGCAGGACCAGATCGCGGGCCAGGCCCGACTGGCGCAGCGCCAGGCTCATCGCCAGCGCGCCGCGCACCGGCCGCAGCTCGCCGGCCAGCGACAGCTCGCCGGCGCATTCCATGTCTTGCAGCCGCTCGGGGTCGATCTGTTCGCTGGCCGCCAGGATGCCCAGTGCAATCGGCAGATCGAAGCGGCCACCCTCCTTGGGCAGGTCGGCCGGGGCCAGGTTGACCGTGATGCGGCGGTTGTGGGGGAAGCTCAGGCCGCTGTTCAGCAGGGCCGCGCGCACCCGCTCGCGCGACTCCTTGACCTCGGTCTCGGCCAGGCCCACCAGGGTGAACATCGGCAGCCCATTGGCCAGATGCACCTCGACGCTGACCGGCGCGGCGGCCAGCCCGTCCAGCGCCCGGCTGTGTACGACGGCCAGAGACATAGCCTCCTCCCCGGGACCGGTGCGTACCGATCCTGGGTGGATTCTGCACGTTTGCCGCGCCCGGCGGGCCGTCGTTGGCGCACCAATGAAGTGCTTGCACCAAGTGCGGGCATCGAGCGTGGCCATCCTCTTTTGGTGCATCGCTGCGCGATCCGGGCCTCTTTCCCGGTTTCGCCTGGGGCGCCGAGCCTGGCACGGAAGCTGCAATCCCCGGATCGAACCTGCTTCCTCCCCCTCCAAACAGCTAGGAGTCCCGCATGAAGTTGATTCTTGCCACGCTTGCCGCCGCCATGACCCTCGGTGCGCTGCCGGCCCAGGCTCAGGACGCATCGGTCGCCTTCAACGCGAGCCTGACCAGCGACTACCGCTACCGCGGCATCTCGCAGACCCGGCTGAAGCCGGCGCTGCAAGGCGGGCTGGACTATGCGCACCCGAGCGGCTTCTATGTGGGCGCCTGGGCTTCGACGATCAATTGGATCAAGGACGTTGGCGGCGACGCCAAGGTCGAGGTCGACCTCTACGGCGGCTACAAGACCGAGATCAGCAAGGGTGTCAATCTCGACATCGGTGTACTGACCTACATCTACCCGAGCAACAAGCTGCCGACCAGCGCCAACACCACCGAGATCTATGGCGCGCTGAGCTATGGCCCGTTCACGGCCAAGTACTCGCACGCGGTCACCGACACCTTCGGCAACGCCGACAGCAAGAACAGCTGGTATGCCGATCTGTCGGCCAGCTTCGAAGTGATGGACGGCTGGATGCTGGCGCCCCATATCGGCTACCAGCGCATTGACGGCCCCTCGCGCGGTGTGGGTTCCTACACCGACTATTCGCTGGCGCTGTCCAAGGACTTCAGCGGCCTGGTGCCCAGCATCGCGCTGGTCGGCACCGACGCTGACAAGGGCTTCTACACCGTCAAGGACAAGTTCCTGGGCAAGAACGCGGTCGTGGTCAGCGTCAAGTACAACTTCTGAAACCGTGTGAGGAGAACGCAATGAAACTGATCACCGCCATCATCAAGCCCTTCAAGCTTGACGAAGTGCGCGAGGCGCTGAGCGCCATCGGCGTGCAGGGCCTGACCGTCACCGAGGTCAAGGGCTTCGGCCGCCAGAAGGGCCACACCGAGCTGTATCGCGGCGCCGAGTACGTCGTCGACTTCCTGCCCAAGGTCAAGGTCGAGGCGGCGGTCGACGATGCGGTGGTCGAGCAGGTCATCGAGGCCATCGAGGCCTCGGCCCGCACCGGCAAGATCGGCGACGGCAAGATCTTTGTCTCGCCGCTGGACCAGGTGGTGCGCATCCGCACCGGCGAGACCGGGGCCGACGCGCTCTGAGCTTCACCGATCACAAGACTAGACAGACAAATCCCCGGAGATTCTTCATGAAGAAACTACTTGCCAGCCTGGCGCTGGCTGCGGCGGTGTTCGCCCCTGCAGCCTGGGCCCAAGACGCGGCTGCTTCCGCGCCCGCCCTCGCCGAGGCCGCCTCGGCGGTCGTCGCAGCGGCCTCCGAAGCGGTGGCCGCCGTGGCTGCCCCGGCGGCCGACGCAGCCGCCGCTGCTCCCGCCCCCGTGCCCAACAAGGGCGACACCGCCTGGATGATGGTCTGCACCCTGCTCGTCATCATGATGACGGTGCCGGGCCTGGCGCTGTTCTACGGCGGCCTGGTGCGCAGCAAGAACATGCTGTCGGTGCTGATGCAGGTGATGGTCACCTTCTCGATGATCGTCGTGCTGTGGGTCATCTACGGCTACAGCCTGGCCTTCACCGAGGGCAATGCCTTCATCGGCGGCTTTGATCGCCTTTTCATGAAGGGCATCTGGGACAACGCGGCCGGCACCTTTGCCAACGCGGCCACCTTCAGCAAGGGTGTCTACATCCCCGAGATCGTGTTCGCCGCCTTCCAGGCCACCTTTGCCGGCATCACCGCCTGCCTGATCGTCGGCGCCTTCGCCGAGCGCATCAAGTTCGGCGCCGTGCTGCTGTTCATGGCGATCTGGTTCACCTTCAGCTATCTGCCGATGGCGCATATGGTCTGGTTCTGGATGGGCCCGGATGCCTATGCCTCGGCCGAGGTGGCTGCCGAGATGACCGGCAAGGCCGGCCTGATCTGGCAATGGGGCGCGCTGGACTTCGCCGGTGGCACCGTGGTGCACATCAACGCGGCCGTGGCCGGCCTGGTCGGTGCCTATATGGTCGGCAAGCGCGTCGGCTATGGCAAGGAATCGTTCACCCCGCACAGCCTGACCCTGACCATGGTCGGCGCCTCGCTGCTGTGGGTGGGCTGGTTCGGCTTCAACGCCGGTTCCGCACTGGAAGCGAATGGCTTCGCCGCGCTGGGCTTCATCAACACGTTGGCCGCCACCGCTGCCGCCGTGCTGGCCTGGTGCATTGGTGAGGCGCTGCTGAAGGGCAAGGCCTCGATGCTGGGCGCTGCGTCCGGCGCGGTGGCTGGCCTGGTGGCCATCACGCCGGCGGCCGGCAATGTCGGCATCGGCGGCGGCATCGTGATCGGCTTCATCGCCGGCTTTGCCTGCCTGTGGGGCGTGTCGGGCCTGAAGAAGATGCTGGGTGCCGATGACTCGCTCGACGTGTTCGGCGTCCACGGCGTCGGCGGTATCGTCGGCGCGCTGCTGACCGGCGTGTTCAACTCGCCCAACCTGGGCGGCCCCAGCGCCGTCGGTGACTGGGTCACGGTGGCCATGGTGGCACCGGACGCCTACTCGATCGCCAGCCAGGTCTGGATCCAGTTCAAGGGCGTGCTGCTGACCATCGTCTGGTCGGGTGTGGTCTCGGTGATCGCCTTCAAGATCGTCGACCTGGTGATCGGTCTGCGCGTGCCGGAAGAGGCCGAACGCGAAGGCCTGGACATCACCTCGCACGGCGAGACGGCGTACCACAAGTAAGCAAAACGCAGAACCGGCCGGGCGGGCCCATAGGCCCGTCTCCAGCCGATTTGAGGCCGCCTTCGGGCGGCGTCTTCTTTGGGCCGCTTGGCAGGGGCAAAACTGCGACTAATAGCAAGCCAGTGCAGCAAAGGCCGAAGAGCTTTGTCAGGAAAGGTCGTTCGGATCAGGCAGCAAATGGCTGTGAACAAGCCTCGCTCCTTCGGCGACTGGATCGAAGCTCAGACCATAGGTGCTCATTGCGCTCCAGCGATTTGGTAGCTCCAGCACAGAGTCGGCGACGTACAGGGTGGCGCCCCAGAGAGCCGCCCCGACGTTCGAATCGCGGAGTACTTCGTAGCGAAAGTCAATGATGACTAGCAGACCGATCACGGGATGGATGCACGATGTGCGGGTGGTTTGCATGGCAATTGCGCCAGCGGCGCGTTGATCATGGAGCCTGAAGGTTGTGTTCATTTCTAAGCCCGCGCAAGTTTGTTGCCCAACCGAGAGGGGCGGGCTGCCTAATGACGTCCCTGAGGATCCAACTGAGTCACATCCCTGGCCGTTCTGCGGTGCGTGGGTCCACCATCGCCGCACCGGATAGGCCACTGGATCCTCGATTTATCTCGACGGCGGAACTGCTAGAAACCGCAACACCTCGCGCGCTGCTGCTGCGGGCTGTGTCTGGAGCAGGAAGTGCGGGCCGGCCAGTTGCACTTTTCTGATGTCGGGTCTGTGCGCGAGCAGGAGATCGGCGGCCGTTCGCGGCACCAGCCTGTCGCTCGCCGCCTGCATGTACAGCATGGGCACGGCGATCTGCGTGAGTTGCGCGAGCACATCCACATCGATGACTGCGAGCAGCCGAGCACGCAGCACCTCGGGGGAGACCTGATCCATCGCTGCGTCGAGTTCGGTTTGCAGGGTCGGGTCATGGTGTTCTCCCATCAAGACTCGACCGAGCATTGACCGGGGCAGGCGTGACAGGGGCAGCAGCGGCAACAGCATCTGCAACGGTGCCAGGGTGGGCCTAGGATTCCTGGCGAAGCTGCAGCAAAGCAGGAGCCGCCTGAGCCCCTTCGGTGCCCGGGCGGCGATCCGAATACCGATGGGACCGGAGAAGGACTCCGCCAACAAGCCGTAGGGACGGTCTGTGGGCAGCATGCTCAGTACCTGTTCTTCGAGTTCGGCATAAGCCCTGGGCTCGCGCAGCGGGTAGCGGGCGATGCGCACATCCAGCTCGGCGGGGAGCGCACGCACGAAGCGCGCAAAGAGCTCGCCGGTCCCGTCCATGCCGGGCAGCAGCACGAGTGTCGATACAGAGTCGTCGAGCGGGTCAGTTTTCATCCTTGAGCAACTGCTCCAGCCGCCTCGGATAGTGGTTCAGAAAGTCGCGCGTGACCGCATAGTGCTCGGTGTCCTCGTAGCGCAGCTCGGTGATGCCGGCGGCGTCGAACTGCAGGATGCGGGCGCGCGGATAGGCCAGCAGGATGGGCGAATGGGTGGCGATGATGAACTGCGAACCCTTGCGCACCAGCTCGTCGATCACCCGCAGCGCGGCCAGCTGGCGGTTCGGCGACAGCGCGGCCTCTGGCTCGTCCAGCAGATACAGGCCCTGGCCGCGCAATTGCTCGAACAGCACGGCCATGAAGGCCTCGCCATGCGAGCAGGCATGCAGGGATGGCGCGGGGCCGCCGATCTCGTCCAGATAGGTCGCCACATTGAACAGACTCTCGGCGCGCAAGAAATAGCCTTCGCTCGGCCGGAAGGCGCTGCGCACCAGGCGCAGTGCCTCGTGCAGCGGCGAGACCGCTGCGCCGGTGGTTTGAAAGCTGGCATTGCGCGTGCCGCCCTCGGGGTTGTGGCCCAGGGCCACCGCAAGGGCTTCCAGCACGGTGGACTTGCCGGCTCCGTTCTCGCCGACGAAGAAGGTCACATCGGGATGGAAGTCGATCTGGGCGAGATCGCGCACCGCCGCGATGCTGAAGGGATAGGTGTCGAAATCCGGCTGCGCATCGGGGTGGAAGCCGGCGCGCAGCAGATAGGGCTTGCGGGCAATGGTCATGGCTTCCTGTTGCCCGGTTCAGCCGTGCAGCAGCTCCTCGACCAGCTCACGCAGCCGGCCGGGGCTGAAGGGCTTGGCTAGAAAGGCGTCGGCGCCAGCGTCCAGTGCCGCGTGCTGTTCGTGCAGGGCGGCGCTGGCGCTCAGCACCACCAGCCGGATCCCGGCCAGGGTCGGGTCTTGCCTGATCTGCTTGCAGAGATCGAGGCCGCTGATCTCGCCGGGCATCACCACATCGATCAGCATCAGGTCGGGCCGCATCGCCTGCACGATCTGCAGCGCCAGCGCCCCGTTGGCGGCCTCGTGCAGGCGGTGGCCACTGTCTTCCAGCGCCCAGCGGATCAGGCGGCGAATGTCGGCCTGGTCCTCGACGATCAGGATTCTCGCGTTCATCGCTTCAGTTCCATTCTTTCGACCCGGTAGCCGCGCTGCGCCAGCAGGGCCGGCAGGCCTCGCGGGCCGGTCATGTGCAGCGCACCGACGGCGGCAAAGACCTGGCGACCCTCGGCGTGCAGCGCGGCTATGCGCGCGGCCAGCGCCGGATTGCGACCCTCGATCAATCGCCGCAGAAAGGCACGGTCGACCGGTGTGTCGGCGCAGTCGCACCAGCGTTCATAGTCGGCCAGCGTCTGCAGATCGCCCTGTTCCCAGGCCTGCACCAGGCGCCTGAGCATGGGCCGGACCTTGCCCTGCTCCAGCTGTTCCAGCGTATCGGCGGTCAGGCGGCGCGCTTCCCGGGCATCGGCGGGCAGCAGCGCATCGAGCTGCTGGCGCACGGTTTCCAGCGAGACGATGGCCAGGCCGCGCGAGCGCGCCTCACCCGACAGCACCATCTCCTGCCCATAGCCCGCCTCCAGCCCTTCCCAGCGGGCCTCCAGCATGGTCAGCGTGATGGCCTGCATCAGCGGGTGCAGCGTGGCCAGCGCGCCCTCGGGCAGGCAGGCCGCCGCAACCCGCCCGGCCAGGCGCTGGCGCAGCGCGGCGTC
>NZ_JAQOWX010000036.1:42639-43200 GCF_028462495.1 Paucibacter sp. XJ19-41 | reverse complement strand
GTGCTCGGGCGCGGCGCGCTGGCCGGCTGCCTGGCCATCGGCTACACGGCCTGGCTGGCGCGCGCGGGCCTCTCCTGGCGCAGCCTGGAGGTCGAGGTGCAGGCGGACTTCGACGACCGCGGCATGCTCGGCAGCACCGACGTCTACCCGGGCTATCTGCGGGTGCGCCACACCCTCTACATCGACAGCGCTGCGCCGCAGGAGGCGCTGCGCCGCGCGATCGAGCAGGCTCAGGGCGCCAGTCCCTATCTGCATGTGTTCGCCGACCCCCAGCCGCTGAGCGGCGCGGTGGTGTTCGGCCCGCGCCCCTGAACCCCCCCGAGCCATGGACACCGCCCTGCAGCTGCGCGTGCAGCGCTATGGCTGGGATCGCGCCGCCGCCCACTACGACCCGGGCTGGCGGCAGGCGCTGGCGCCGGCCAGCGAGGCGCTGCTGACGCAGGCCGATCTGCGGCCGGGCGAGCGCGTGCTCGACGTGGCCTGCGGCACCGGAACCCTGACCCTGGCGGCGCTGCGCGCCGGCTGCGAGGTGGTGGCCAGCGACCTGTCGCAGCAGATGCT